>DASVEQ010000060.1:0-3541 GCA_036380455.1 Candidatus Limnocylindria bacterium
CTTCCTTGAGCTGAATGGGGGGCACAGGGTCAGTGATTAGCGCGAACGAAGGGCGGTGATCCGCCGGCCCAGCGGCACCCCGACAACCAGGGCACAGCGGTTCGAGCAGCGCCCGGCGGGCACGGAGGCCAACCAGGTGATCACGGAGTGTGTGTGTCACACGGCTATCACGACCTTGCCCCGAGCATGTCCGCCTTCGATGTGACGAAGCGCCATCGGCGTCTCCTCCAGGGCAAAGCTGGTGTCGATGACGGGCCTGAGCTGCTTGGCTTCCACCAGGGCTTTCAGGACCTCGAGGTCGGTGCGACTCGGACTCGACAGGTACCGGCGCAGCTGATGCCGCACGAAGGGTGACAACAGCAGCGGGCGAATGAGGCGAACCGTCATCCGCATCCCACTCGCACCTGTACCGCTGTTGAGGACCAGTGTCCCGCCGGGCTTGAGTGCGCGCCTGACATCGGAAAGCGAGCGATTCTCCACGTTGTCGAGGATGAGGTCGTATCGCGCCCGGGCGTTGGTGAAGTCCGCCTTGGTGTAGTCGAATACGTGGTCCGCCCCGAGCGAGCGCACCATCGCCACATTCGCCGTGCCGCATACGCCGGTGACCTCCGCGCGGAGGGCCTTGCCGATCTGCACGGCGAACGTGCCGATGCCTCCCGAGGCACCGTTGATCAGGACCCGTTGGCCGGGCTGGAGCTTGCCGGCGTCGCGCAGCCCGTGGAGGGCGGCGAGCGCTGAGGTGGGGATGGCTGCCGCCTGCTCGAAGGTGAGGCTGGCTGGTTTGAGAGCAAGGTGATCTTCCGCGGCACGCGCGTAGTCGGCGCAGGCGCCGGCCGATGGCCAGCGGCAGGCACCGAATACCTCGTCCCCTGGCTGGAATCGCGTCACGTTGCCCCCAACCGCTTCAACACGACCGGCGACGTCAAGCCCCGGGACACCGTACTTGGGTCGGCGCAGGCCGATGATCAGGCGCAGGGGCAGTGGCGAGCCCCTCACGCCGAAGCAATCGCCGACATGCAGCCCAGCGGCGTGAACACGTACCAGCACCTCGTCACGGCCAATCTGGGGCTTGTCGATGCGCCTGCTCTTCAGCACCTCCTGGGGCGCACCGTAACGGTCATGAATCACTGCCCGCATGCTCATTGAACCGGCTCCTGTCGCGGTTCGGATCGAAGCCATGTGCCTACCGTCCCATCTGGAGCTGCGATCGGTGTGGTGCGGCGGGGTCTGGCATCGACGATGACGTGCGGGGCCAGGTCCAGGCGGAGCGGAGGATGTAGGCGAGGACGATCACTTCGATCACGACGCCGAGGCCGTAGAAGAGGATCCAGGACCCGGCGCCGAGCACGTTGAACGCCGAGACGGGGATGTAGAGCGATGCCACGACGAGGTTGAGCGTGCGGTTCGCACGGGCGGGCAGCGTCATGGAGAGCAGGATCATGAGGATCGGGATCCCCACGAGCATGAGCGCAATGACTACGAAGGTTTGGCTGATGTCGAACTCGAAGATGACGCCGGCCAGGATGTCGTCGATGGCGCCGGGCTTGTACAGGTGGAGGTAGTCGACGTAGATGTAGAAGAACATGAAGCTGGTCCAGGCTGCGGCGAGCTTCGCTCTGACCGGCACCGGCGGATCGTGTCGTGCTGTGGTGCTTTCAGTGTCTGTGTTCAAGGGACTTCTCCGCTTTCGAGTGAAGGTGGGTGGGTCGACAGTGGATCGACGGTATCGGCGCACTGAGCCGGCGTCGCCACCCCAGGGAACGGTCGGACGGTCCCCCGGAAAGGTGGACATCCGCGCCAGGATGGTCGAGGCCCTCCCCCATGAGGCGGAGGACCGAATCCGCCCGGAGGGGGTGACTGCGTCGGGCGACGTGGCTTACGGTGGGCCGATGCACCCCCAGCCCTGCTCGGACAGCGGTTACCCAGTTCGGGTGCGACGATGAATCGCTCGGCTCCGGTTAGGTCACCGCTGGCGAGCGTGCTGCAGGGGCGGTGGGGCTGGGTCACCAGCCGACCCCGAGCCGCAGACGCAGCTCTCTCGGTCGCAGTCTTCGTGACCACGTTGTTCATCGCGTTCGACGGCTCCGACGCTGACCTCGGCACTCCGGTGGGCGATGTTTCGTTCGCCGCCGCCTTGTTCCTGCTCGCGCTCGCCTGCGCCGCCCTCTATTGGCGCCGATCTCAGCCCCTGGCTGTGCTGTGGGTGACGGTGATCGCAACGGCTCTAGCGGCAGGAATCGGCTACTCGGAGCTGGCCGGCGGCTACGCCATGCTGATCGCTCTGTACAGCGTCGGCCGCCACGCCTCCAGCGACCTGTGGAGCTATATGGGTCTGGGTGGTGCGTTGGGGGCGCTCGGGTTCGACTACCTGCTCGGTGAGCTGACCGCGGCTGCGGTCGGCTTCGGGATCGTCGTGCTCTCGATGGGGTGGTACATCGGCAAGCGCGTTCGAATGCGCGCCGAGCGCGCGGCGCAGCTCGAGCGGGAGCAGGCGGTCGACGCCCAGCGCGCGGTGGCCGAGGAGCGAACCCGCATCGCGCGGGAGCTGCATGACGTGGTCGCCCACCGGGTGAGCCTGATGACGGTGCAGGCCGGCGCTGCCAAGACGGTCGCTGGCGACGATCCACAGGCCGCCCTGGCCGCGATGGAAGCCGTCGAGCACGCGGGACGCGAGGCGCTCGATGAGCTGCGCCACCTGCTCGGCGTCCTGCGACCGAAGGCCGATGGCGGCGCACTCGGACCACAGCCAGGTCTCGCCGACGTTGCTCGCCTGGTGGACCAGTTCAGGGAGGCAGGGCTGGACGTCTCGCTCACGATGAGTGACATGCCGACCGATCTGCCGGCCCGGGTGGACCTATCCGCCTACCGCATCGTCCAGGAGGCGCTCACCAACGTGCTGAAGCACGCCGGACCGGGCGCGCGGAGCGAGGTGCGATTGGGCATCGACAACGATGCGGTTTCCATCGAGATCACCGATGACGGGCACGCCGTCACCACACTGCCCGGTTCGGGCCACGGGATCATGGGCATGCGCGAGCGAGCGCTGCTCTTGGGTGGAAGCCTCACCGCAGGCCCGCGAGTCGATGGAGGCTTTCGAGTCATGGCGCGCCTGCCGATCGGCGGGGGACCGGCGTGAGCATTCGTGTCGTCGTGGTCGATGACCAGGCGTTGGTGCGTGGCGGGTTTGCCATGGTCCTCAATCACCAGGACGACATCGAAGTGGTGGCTGAGGCCGGTACCGGAGTGGAGGCCGTCGAGGCCGCACGCAGCCATCGACCGGATGTGATCCTGATGGACATTCGGATGCCGGATATGGATGGCCTGGAGGCCACCTCCCGGATCGTGGAGGAGGCGGACTGGGGTGTGCGGGTCCTGATCCTGACCACATTCGACCCCGACGAGTACGTCTATCGAGCCTTGCGCGCCGGCGCCAGCGGCTTCGTGCTCAAGGACATCCCGCCCGCCGAACTCGTCTCCGCGGTGCGCACCGTGGCCGACGGTGGCGCACTGCTCGGTCCCTCGATCACGAGGCGGCTCATCG
>DASVEQ010000061.1:0-5228 GCA_036380455.1 Candidatus Limnocylindria bacterium
GATTCCAGGCGGATCTCGACGTCATCGCCTGCACCGGGAGTCGCCGGCAGGCTGAACGTGCGCTGCCACTCCCCGCTTGGCACGTATCCACTGAACAGGCTGTGATCGTCGTAGACGACTTCGATCGTGGAGCCCAGCGGGCCGGTCCACAGGAGATCGATGGAAAGCCGATCCGGGACTTCGCCCTTGGGGATCGGGACGCGGAGCGCGGCGTTTCCGTCCGTCCATCGGGCCGCACCTGCAGCCTCGGTCCCATAGAAGCCTGTCTCGCGGACGAGCCAGTGGTGCGATGGGCCGAGCTCGCTGTCCAGCGTATTGAGGCCGGTCACCCGCACGAGAGCCACCCGCAGCTCGCGTCTCGCCACCTGCTGGGGTACGGGTCGAAGCGTCGGGCTCATGAGCTCGAATTGCCGGTCCAACGAGGCCACGATGTCTCCTTCCAGCCAGTCGACGCGATCGCCGGACACGACCGCAAGCACGGGCCGGCTGACCGACGCCGCTCGGATACGAGAGAGCAGCTCATCGCGGCCGCCGTCCGCTTCGTAGGACACCGCGAGCACGTGCTTGTCGAAGCTCATGAACAGCGCGGTTCCGACAGTGTGAATGTCGGTGCGGTTGAGGGGCCCGATCAGGACCTGGTCGGCGGGGAGGTTCGCAGCGAACTCCTCGATGGCGGAGTACACGCCCGCCCGCTCGGAGACGAAATACATGGGATTGCCGATCCGGAAGGACTGCGCCGCTAGCGCTACCGCGGCGACGCCGATCAGGAAGGGTCTCCAACGCAACGGGAATCGTGACACGATCAGCCAGCCGAAGACGGCCGCGAGGACGATCGTGCCCGGCAGGATGATGGGCATGAAGCGACGGATCGCCCAGAAGTGATCCGGGGTGATCGACTGGTTCCAGAAGTACATCGCGCTGAAGCCGCCCACCATCACGAGGACGGGGAGCAGGCTGACCATCCGGCGGCGAACGGCAAACGCCATTGCGAGCACCCACTGGGCGATTGCCATCCACAACACCACCGGTGTGACGTACGCGGCGAGGTTGCGCATCGCATCCTCCACGTGGCTCCGGACCGGGACCGGGGTGTCGACCGGGAGGAGCTGGAACGGCCCCACCCGCGGTCGAATGAAATAGGCGTACCCCGCTAGGAGCAACACGGAAACGGAAGCGACGATCAAGGTCCCCGTAGCCGGCAGCACGCTCGTGCCGAGGGCACGGATGCGCCGAACACGGCTCAGGGCAAACACCACAGCCGCAAAGACCGTGGCGACGCCGATCGGCACCACGACAGGGAGATGCTCGACGACGTACGGCCTGGAGAACGCGGCATAGTACGCAACCGCGATTCCGAACATCGGCAAGGACGCCGCGTAGAACGCCGTTGCGCGTGAGCCGAACTGTCCATCTCGAGCGAGCAGCGAGGCGACCGTGTGACCGACGATGAGCAGCGGCAGCAGTACGAGGCTGTCCAGTCGAACCAGCGCCGTCATGCCGATGGCAATGCCAGCCCACGCTGCGGCCGCTCGCGGTCGGATCGGATGCGGCGCCGCGAAAAGGAGCAGTCCGACCGTGACAAACAGCTGTGTCATCGGCTCTGTCAGCGTGTTCCGTACAACCCACACCTGGCCCGCGTTGAAGGCCAGGAAGAGCACGGCCAACGCAGCGATCCCCTCTGGCACGTACCGCCGCGCGAGCACGAAGACCGCCATGAGTGCCACGATGGCAAGCACGGCGTTGAGCCGCAGCATCCCTCCGTATCCGAACGCCGCGAAGGCTTGTGCAAGCCACGCCGGAAAGACGTGTGCGAATTGAACCGTCAGGGTCGGCTGCGTCGAGTAGACCCCTGAGAAGCCAACCCATCCGGGTGGCAATGCGCCGGGCGTGATTCCCTCCGGGTACGGAATGTCAAGCCGGCCGTGGTGCGACATGTAGATGGCATGGTTGGCGTAGACGGCCATGTCGCGTCCACCGGCCATCGGGTCGGTGGGCGCGGCAAGGTAGAGGGCGGCGGCGACAGCAAGCCCCACCAGAAAGGCGATTCGACCGCCGGTCAACCGACCGATCGCAGGGAGGCGGGGCTTGGCGAGAAGCACCCACGCCGCGACGACGACCCAACCGATCGCGCCGAGGACGGGCGGCATATACAACCCCAGGACCAGGGATCCGATCAGCGGCACCGAGCAGACGGCGATGCCGACCGCGATCACCATCGCGATCCGCCCGAGCATTCCTACTTGGATCGGACTCCGGCCGATCACCAGTACGCCGGCCACCGGCACCACGAGGAAGAAGCCGGCGGCCAGGGCCGCGCGCAGAGCCTCGGCGATCACAGACGAATCAACTAGGCCGTTGCGGAGCCTGCGCCCAACGGCGAGGCGGCCGCCGACGAGTGGTGCGAACGCGCCATGGCAGGCGGGGCAGGAGGGCTTCCATCGCAGGCGGGCCCGAGCGCTTCGAGGTCAGGCTCGGGTACATGGGGAAGCGTAGGACCACCTGCGCATGGTACGCGGCCACCATCCACCTGAGCGGCGCCCACCGTGGTGCCTTCGGCGGGCACAACCGCCCCCGTGGTACCGTCCCACGGGCAGGTCAGCGAACGCCCTCGCCATCGAGAAATCCACCCCATTGGTGCCGAAAGCGCGACGCGTCGAAACGGCGAGCCCGCCCCCGCAGAGCCGATGGATCGGCGCCCAGCTCATCGATACGCTGGATGGCATCCGCGAAGGCATCCGCCTCCTGCCGATGGACGAGGATCCCGGTGACGCCATCTTCCACGGTCTCGGTGACGCCACCGCTGCCGAAGGCGATCACGGGCTTGCCCGCCGCCATTGCTTCGACCGGGGCAATCCCGAAATCCTCGATCCCCGGTGTGATGTACGCGTGGCAGCGCGCGAAGAGGTCGAGGAGAGCCGGCCGGTCGATATGGCCGAGGAACGTGACCGAGGGACCGGCCAGCGCTTCGAGACGGCGTCTCTCCGGTCCCTCACCCACGACCACGAGCTCGCGGCCAAGCGCTGTGCATGCCTGGACGGCGATGTCGATCCGCCGATACGCGAGCAGGCGAGCGGCGACGAGGAGGAAGCCGTCGTCGCGTCTGGAGAGCGGAATCTCGTCGATCTGCACGGGCGGATAGATCACAGCATCGACATCACGGCCCCATGCCCGCTGGATCCGATCGGCCACCGTCTGTGAGATCGCCACGAGGCGGTTCGGTCGGCGAGCCGTCCACCGATCCCATCGTCGCATCATCGGCCGTAACCAACGCGCCGCGATTTTCGCCGGCGCCGGGTAACTCGACTGCGCAAGGTAGGTGTCGAGATCCCACGCGTAGCGCATCGGGGTGTACACGTACGAAACGTGGAGCGCATCGTCCCGCGTTCGCACGGCCTTCGAGAACGCGATCGAGCTGCTCACGACGAGGTCCGCGTCGACGGTGATTGCCGAGAAGTACGCGGCGTACAAGGGAAAGAGCGCTCGGAACCGCGGCATGAGGCGGGGTACGTGCTGCAGTGGCCACGTTCGGACGCGCTCGGGAGCCAGTCGCCCGCCGAACCGATCGGCGTCGAA
The DNA here is from genome assembly GCA_036380455.1 of Candidatus Limnocylindria bacterium. GTDB lineage: Bacteria > Chloroflexota > Limnocylindria > QHBO01 > QHBO01 > JACDBZ01. Next base: position 3,574 of record DASVEQ010000061.1, read on the forward strand.
GAAGGTCGTGTGCATCAACGCCGTCGGAAACATGCGCGCAAACTCGACTGCGCATTGCTCCGCGCCTCCATCGGCGACGAAGAAATCGTGCACGAGCGCTGTCCTCATGCGCTCGCCACGCGTTTGCGGGTGCCGCCGCCGCCGCACATCGCGTAGCTGTCGAATCGTAGAATCACCGCGCGCGCACGCCTCACTTCAACACCTGCGGGGGCCATGACCAACTCGACCGCCACTCTACCGTCGCGCCCTCATGCCAACCGGACGATCGGCGCTCTCGTGGCGGTCTTGCTCGGCGTCGCCATGACGCTCGCGTTCCCGCTGTTCGGTGAGAACGACGTGACGCTCGTACCCGTCACGATCGGCCTCGCAACAGCCCTTGCACTGGTTCCATTCCCGATGGCGGATCGGCTGCTGGCCCTGTCCCTGATCGGAACCATGCCACTCATCTGGAGCGATCGACTACCGAATGTGCCACTTGCCGCGGCCGTGCTGGTCATCGGTCTGATCCGTATTGCCCCGATCGAGGCGCGCTTCGTGCACCGACGAACGTGGGTCATCCTGGCTGCCAGCTGGGCCCCACTGGCCGCCGGCGTCGCCCTCGCTCATTGGCCGCCGGTCTCCGTCTGGCTCAGGCCTACGGCGCTCCTTGCGCTGGGAGCCGCCGCGGCCGTCCTGGGCGTGCTGGTCTGGCGGGATCCTGATCGCCGCCAGCGATGGCTGGAGGGCATCACCCTGGGTCTCCTGATCACCGCCGTGTCCGGACTGGTGGTCTTCAGCCTGCAATTCTTCGTTTCCTTCGCTGCCATCGTCGATCGGTTCGCGGACCTGCAGGGGCTGCTGCGCGGAACCTCCGCCGGCGAGACATTTCGCGATCAGAACAACTGGTTGATCCCCGGAGAGCAGATTACGGTGCGGGCCATCTCACCCTTGTTCCCGTCGCCAAACAACCTCGGTGCCTACCTCGGCGTCGCGACGCCGATTGCCTTCGTGCTGTCGCTGTCCCACCCGCGACGGGCGTGGCGCATGGTGGCGCTGGCGGCCACGGCACTCGCCGTCGCCCTCGCGGTCCTCACGTTGTCCAGGAGCACGTGGCTCGCGACGGCGGTCGCGGGGACGCTCATCGTCGGCGTGATCGCAGTCACCGATCGCTCGAGCACGCCCTCGTTCGGCGTTCGCCGAAACGCCCTCAAGCTCGGCCTAAACCTCGCCGTGGTTGCGTTGGCCGCGCTGGTTGTGGCGGCTGCGGCCGGGGGCGACGATGTGATCGATCGCGTTCTCAACCCGTTGGCGGATGAGAGCGTCACGGACCGGCTCGACACGAACGACCAGGCGGTGCAGAACATCGCAACGGACCCGGTGCGGGGGGTGGGGCTGGGAAATTGGCGTGCGACGATCGCGAATCAAGATGACGTGGCGTACATCCATAACGTCTACATTGAATACTCCGCTGCGGTGGGCGTCCTCGGGGGCATCTGGGCTCTCATGGTCATCGTCGTTCCGCTCATTGCCGGCATCACGGTGATGAGACGAGCACCGAGCAGCCGAGAGCGCCTGCTGGGCGTGGTCATCCTGGCAATCTTCGCCTTCGCCGCCATACACTTCATGTTCGACGACAACCTGTTGAATCCTCAGTACGCGTGGCTGCTCTTCTTCGC
>DASVEQ010000062.1:0-16668 GCA_036380455.1 Candidatus Limnocylindria bacterium
GAATGTTGATGATCTGAACGTCCGCTCCGGCCCTGGGCCCGATCACGACGTCGTGGGGCAGGTCGACAACGGCGACCTCGTCCTCACGCCGTACGGATTCCATCCCGACCGGTGGGCGCAGGTGATCGGCGACGAGATCGCCGGCTACGTGAATGCCGGCACCGCCGAGGCGCCGTTCCTCCTGCGCGTGCCGACTCCGTGGAACGCCTATACGGCCGCGCTCGTCGGCGTGGCGTCGAACGGCAGCGACTACCTCGCCTACGGCTACGGCTCCATGCAGGACCACCAGATCCTGGGAGGAGATCCGACTTCGGTACTCCTTTTCTCCGAGGACGGCGAGTCCTGGGCACCGGTCGCGGCGCCGCCGCCCGCGGTGCACGGCTTGTCGGGCGGGCCGGACGGCTGGGTCGCTCTCTCGTTCGGCCATGGTGGCACAACGTTCGTCACGTTCTCTCCCGACGGCCGGACCTGGGAGGGCTCGACGATGCGTCCCGGCTCGTCGGTCGCCCACGGCCCTGGCGGATGGGTCATCACCAACAGCAACCTCCTCTTCCGCTCGGCCGATGGCAGGAACTGGGACGAGGTCATTGAGCTTGGCGCCACCACAGCTCTGACGGCGATCGCAGGGTCGGATTCCGGCTACGTCGCCTACGAGCGCGGCGGGAGGCGGCTGATGGGGTCGCGAGACGGCGTGAACTGGACCGATGTGACGCTGCCCACTGCTGCCTGGATTGCCGACGTCGACCTCGTCGGAGATCGGGTCCTTGCGCTCTTCCGATCGGAGGGCAGCGGTGTCTCCACGGTGCAGCGAGGGATCCTGGAGCCGTCCGGAACGGTTGCGTGGGACGAATCGGCGCCAGGAGCCGTGGTCGGGGACGCGTACCGTATCCACAGCGTCGCAGTCGGCCCCGAGGGCCTTCTGGCCCTGGGCTGGAACATCGCGGACCTCACGCCAGCGTCGTGGTCGTCCCCGGACGGCGACGAGTGGACGCGTCTGAACCTGGCTGGCGATGCGCTGGGCGGGTCGGTGACCACCACGCCGGCATGGGGAGCGGGCGGCTGGATCACACTGGGGACGGCACCCGAAGGCGCCGGGCCGGCCCCGCACGGCGGGATCATCGCGTCGGGCACCGTGCTCGCCGGCGCGGCCCAGGCGCTGTGGGCCTCCACCGACGGCGAATCGTGGGAACCCACAGCGACCGTCGCCTACGACGGAGCGACGCCGCCATGTCCACCGGCGGCGGAGGTGACCACGCTCGTGCTGATGTACCTGGGCTCGCTTGCGGGCGAATGCTTGGGCGATGCGTCGATGACGGTCACCGGTTGGGTGCCGGACATCCAGGGCCTGGGAGGATGCTGCTGGCCAATTGCCGATCCGCAATGGCTTGCCGGACCGTACCCGGGTGGTTTCCTGGCGCCGGCTCGAACCACCGAGCCGATCGCGAGCCTCCTGCTCTACCTGCCGCCCGGAGTGAGCTTCCCCGCCAGCGAGCCGGGGACAAAGCTGGAGGTCATCGGGCACTTTGGCGATGCTGCGGCTGCCATCTGCCGCAGAACGCCCGACGATGACCTGGCGTATTACCTCGAGGCACCACGCGTGACACGCAGCGACTGTGCGGCGCGCTTCGTGGTCGAGTCCGTCACTGTGATCGAAGGCCCCTGAACGCGATCGAACGCGCAAAGGCTAGGAGCACCCGCGGGCGCCCCAGGCGATGCTCGTAAGCCGGAATGGCGCGTCGGGGAGCAGCGCCCGGCATCGCTCGCGCAGGCCTTCGCGATGCCCGGAGTCGAGCGTCGCGACGTAGGCGCCGGCCGGTCCGACGCCCGCGGTGAATGGCTCCCACCAATCCTCGAATGTCGCATGCTCGAGCTCCGCGACCAGCGGCGTGGACTCCACGTCGGCCAGGCCGGCCTTGGCGAACAGCTGGGCGAGGTGGCCCTCGCGCGCTCCGGGCAGATCGCCCTCGTCGTGGACGGCCGGATCGAGCTCGCGGGCCGCCTGCCAGAAGACGCCCAGCGGCCCCTTGCCCCCGGCGTGATCCCACACGCACGCCACGACCGCGCCGCCGGGGCGCGTGACGCGGCGCATCTCGGCCAGGCCGGCGACCGGGTCCGTCATGAAGTGCACCACCAGCTGGGCCAGCGCGGCGTCGAATGCGTCATCGGCGAAGGGGAGGTGCTCGGCCGGAGCCTGCCGGACGTCGACGCCGGGGTGCCGGTCACGGGCGGCCGCCACAAACGACTCGGACGGATCCACCGCCGCCACCGCCTCCGCTCCCAGTCGTGTGACGAGCTCCGCGGTCAGCGCCCCCGGCCCGCACCCGACGTCGAGCGCTCGCTGCCCGGAGGCGACCCCGGCGAGGTTCGCCATCTGCGGCGAGAGGAGCCGGGAGTATCGGCCCATGAAGCGGTCGTACGCATCGGCGGCCACGAAGAAGCTCATCGGCGCACTGTACGGCGGGGTGCGTACACTCGCCGGCAATGAGCGAGCGATACAACGCGATCGTCATCGGCCTGGGCGGGCATGGCTCGGCCGCGGCCTATCACCTGGCCCGTCGCGGCCAGCGCGTCCTGGGGCTCGAGCAGTTCGCTTCGCTCCACCAGCAGGGCTCGTCCCACGGTCTGACCCGCATCATCCGGCTGGCGTACCACGAGCACCCGTCCTACGTCCCGCTCCTGCGCCGGGCGTACGAGCTGTGGCACGAGCTGGAGGCGGTGGACGGGGAGGAGCTGCTGGTCACGACGGGCGCGCTGGAGGGCGGGCCCGGCGACGGAGCCACGTTCCGCGGCTCGCTGGAGGCGGCCGAGCTCCACGACCTGCCGCACGAGGTCCTCGACGCGACTGACCTCGAGCGGCGCTACGGCTTCGCCCATCTCGACCCGGCGACGCGCGCCGTGCTCCAGCCCGACGGCGGCTTCCTCCTCGCCGAGGAGACGATGCGGGCCCATCACGAAGCAGCGGCGGCCCACGGCGCGGACCTGCGCTTCGGCGAGTCGGTCGCGGGATGGGAACCGATCGGAATCGAGGGCGTCCGCGTCCGGACTCCCCGCGGGAGCTACGAGGCCGATCGGCTGGTCGTCTGCGCCGGCGCCTGGATCCGTCAGCTGGTGCCGGCTCTCGGCGCCCTCGCGGTGCCCGAGCGCCAGGTGCTCGCGTGGTTCACGCCGAAGCGACCGACCGCATTCGGGCCGGATCGGTTCCCGGTCTTCCTGATCGACGTCGAGGGCGGCAAGCACTACTACGGCTTCCCCACGCACGGTGGGCACGGGCTGAAGCTCGGCTGGTATCACCACTTCGGCGAGCGGATCGACCCGGCCGACCCCGACCGCGCGACGCGGCCGGACGACGAGGCCGCCCTGCGCCACTTCGTCGAGCGCTATCTGCCGGATGCGGCGGGTTCGACGGAGATGCTGCGAGCCTGCATCTTCACGAACACGCCCGACGAGCACTTCGTCATCGACCGCCTGGCCGATGCGCCCCAGGTCTCCGTCGCATCCGCGTGCAGCGGCCACGGGTACAAGTTCGCCAGCGTGATCGGCGAGATCATGGCCGACCTGGCGATGCGGGGCGAGACGGACCACGACATCGGCCTCTTCCGGCTCGATCGCTTCGCCGCCGCATCGGCCTGATGCTGGGTCAATCACCGGATATCTGCGACCTCGACGGCGTTCTCCACCGGATGGCTCCGATGCGGGCCGAAGATGTGGAAAAGTTGGTGGACAGACCCCTTCCGATCTCCCGCCGTCGCGGCCTACGATCCCGCCCGGTCCTGCATTCTGTCTCCCGGCCGCAGGGCCATCGGGAATCATCCATTTCCACACCAGCACAACCCGGGGAGGGGTGCCATCGAATGACCCAGCGGTCGTCCGTGTCCGACGCCGCCGAGCGGTCCGGACCATCCGGCGCGCAGCTGCCGCCGCCGCCCGACGTCGTCGCCTTCATCCGCTACTGCCACCATCGCCGAGGCGCGACCTGGCCCGAGCTCTACGACGAGATGTGCGCCGTCGCCGCACGTCGGGAGTTCAACGGCTGGGACCACGCACAGCTCGCCTCTCGTGGCCTGACCTTCTCGCTGCTCGAGATGCCGCGGCTCGCCAACTGGAGCCGTGCCGTGCTCGCCGGCATGGCCGAGCAGCGGGAGACCGACGGCCATCGCGGGGCGACGACGGCACGACTCGAGGCGCGGGCGGTGGTCGCCTAGCTCACGCGGCCCTGCGCATCCGCGCCATGACAAAGCCCCGGTCCGGCTCGGCGGACCGGGGCTCCTTCGAGGGCTCGGACGGTCCAGCGCAGCGAGGCCTCGGCCGCTTAGTAGGTGTGGCGGCGGGCCATCTCGCGCTCGATCATGCGCTCCATGACCATGTACTTCTCGATGCGGCGCCGGAGCTCGTTCGCCTCCGGTGTGTAGAGGTGGACGTACTGCTGCAGCTCGAGGCTCAGCTTGCGGCTGAACATCCGGGCATGGTCGAGGTTGCGTCGCAGCAGCACCTGGTCCATGCGGCGCAGGTGCTCGTCGTTGAGGAGGTCCTCGTCACGCAACAGCTCGCGGTCGACGTCGAGCTGCGTGCGCTGCAGCTGGACCGGTGTGATGATCGGGTCGTCGGCCATCGGGACGAGTCTAGCCGTTGACCGGGGCAGGACGGCCGATGAGGTGCTCGACCACCTCGATGACCTCGTCGATGCTGAACGGCTTCTCGAGCACGTGGACGCCGCCGATGCGAGCGAGCTCGTCGGCCTTCTCGCGGAGGGCGGAAACATCGGCCGAGCAGACGAGGATCGGGCGGTCAGCGAGCCGCTCGTCGGCGCGGGACAGCGCAATCATCTCCCAGCCGGAGGCGCCGGCCAGAAGGAGGTCGACGATCACGAGGTCGGGGTCGCAATCGGCGATCTCGGCGATCGTGGTCCGCTCCCCGTCGAACAGCCGCACGTCGTAGCCGGCGTCCTCGTCGAGAATGGCGGACATGAGCTCGAGGAACTCGGGGTTGTCGTTGACGACGCAGATGCGCGGGCGGCGTTGCTCGGACATGTGATTGGGCCTCTGTGGGGCGGATGGCCCCGTCGGGAGCGGGGCCACCGCGACATCATAGTCAGGGTGGGCAGCGAACGCAGGCGCGTGCGCCGGTATCCTGTCGATCGGGTCCCCGTAGCTCAGTGGACAGAGCAGCCGCCTTCTAAGCGGCCGGTCGCAGGTTCGAATCCTGCCGGGGACACTGCTTAGCAACCCATTCGCAACCGCGAGCTCGAGGCGCAAGCGTTTGCCGTTAACCGGTTGCTCGCAGGTTCGCTCCGTCCCGCCGCGTTGTCAGGATGTCAGACGCCACATCGGACGCTGTGGCGCCGGCTGCAAGTCGCAGCGGGATCTCGATGAGTTCGCCGCGGGCCTGAAGACTTGAGCGCGGTTGCCACGCAGCCGATGCTTGTCACATTTCTGACGATGCTCTCGACCTAGAGGCAGAGGACAGGCTCAGACGGAAGCCGTCCCGCAGTCCAAGGAGATCGACATGGCCACGGCGTACACGGCGCCCTACATCAACTTCCAGGGTCGAGCTCGAGAGGCGTTCGAGTTCTACTATCGGATCCTCGGCGGAAAGCTGACGCTCGTCGCGTTCGACTCGAGCGGCAGCATGAAGGCGGCCGGGCCATCCGATCCGATCGGCTACGGCCGGCTGGAGGCCGACGCGATGCGGATCATCGGCTCCGACGGCAACCCGGCCTATCCAGCGACTCCCGGCGACAACATCGCGATCCTGCTCGCCGGACCGGACAAGGCCGCGCAGACGAAGGCGTTCGCCGAGCTCGCGGAAGGCGGGACGGTCCAGATGCCGCTGACCGAGGCACCCTGGGGGACCGCCGGCTGGCTCAAGGACAAGTTCGGCATAACCTGGAACGTCGACATCACGAAGTAGCCAGGGTCGCGTGCGCACGACGATGACGCCCCCAGTGACCGAAGGCGGCCTGGCCGAACGCTTCGAGCGCTACCGCCCGCGCCTGTTCGGGATCGCCTACCGGATGCTGGGATCGGTCAGCGAGGCCGAGGACGCGGTCCAGGACTCCTGGCTTCGGCTCGACCGTGCGGAAGCCACCGCAATCCGAGACCTCGAGGGTTGGCTCGTCACTGCGGTCGGCCGGCAGTGCCTCGATGTCCTGCGCGCGCGTCGCGCCCGCGGCCCCGAATCGAGCCACCTGCCGGAGCCGCTGGTTGCCCCCGATGGACCACTCGATCCCGAGGCGGCCGCCATGCTCGGCGAGGCGATCGGCCTGGCCCTGCTCGTCGTCCTCGATCGGCTGGCACCGGCCGAGCGACTCGCGTTCGTCCTACACGATGTCTTCGGGCTGCCCTTCGCGGAGATCGCGGCGATCCTCGGCAAGACGCCGGCTGCCGCTCGCCAGCTGGCAAGTCGAGCGCGCAAGCGTGTCCGCGGAGCCCCGCTGCCAAGCGGCGACCTGCAGGATCAGCGCGAGGTTGTCGCGGCATTCCTGGCGGCGGCCCGAGGTGGCGACCTCCAGGGCCTCCTCGACGTCCTCGACCCCGAAGCCGTGGTCCGAGCCGATTTCGGGCCTGGCGGTGGCTCGAGGGAGTTCCGTGGTGCACAGGCGGTCGCGACAGGGATCCTCGCCTACGCCCAGTTCACTCGCTACGGTCGCCCGGCGATCGTCAACGGAACACCGGGCATCGTCACCGCCTGGGGCGGCAGACCGAATGCGGTCATGGCGTTCACCGTGGTGTCTGGACGGATCGCCGAAATCGACATCGTTGCCGACCCCGAGCGGCTGACCCACGTCGACATCGGAGGCCTCGATGCCTGAGGCGACGGTCCGCCAGGGCGCCTCATTTGCTGCGTTGAGCAAAGAGATGCGTGTCAGCAGCGGATCGCGCCGGCAGTGGGCGGCTAGTCGCTGGTCGTCTCCCTCAATTCCGTCATCGCCAGTCGGCTGCGCGCACGTTTGAGCTCCGCCGCGCAGTTGGGACAAGGCCGCTGGGCGAGGGACCGGCGCTCGATCCCTTGATGGCCCCCGTGGCGGTCCTTGCTGATGCGTCTCACGCGCCTCCTTGTGGTCCTCGCTGAACGCGACTGCGACATATCCGACGGTTCATCCAGAATCCGGCATGCGGTACCGATTCGCCGGGATCACCCTGCGGCTTAGGCGGATCGAAGGGTTGCCTCCAGCTCTCGGCGGCCCACGATGGGTATGGTTGTTAGTGCGGCCCCGACACCTGCCGGGGACGCCATCCCAGCGTCAGCGCCGCTGGCTCGGCGCCGCGCGCTCCAGCATCCCGACCGCATCGCCGGTGCCGTCCTCCTCGGCCAGGCGTGCCGCCAGGGCTCGAGTCGCGTCGCGAAGGCGCGGGTCCGCCGCGGCCGCCAGGGCGGCCTCGCCCAGCCGCGCGCCGGTGAGCTCGCGGACGCCGATGGGCGCCGGCGCGACGCCGAGCCGCTGGAGCCGATCGGCCCAATAGCGCTGGTCGCCGACGTGTGGCACGACGACCGAAGGCACTCCGGCCGCCACGGCCGCGTGCGTCGTTCCCGCTCCACCGTGATGCACGACGAGCGCGGCGCGCGGGAACAGTGCGCGGTGATCCACGGTGCCGACCCGGAGCGCGTTCGGCGAGACCGATTCCGCATACCCCTGGACGATGACGCGGCGTCCACTGTCCAGCATGGCGCGCAGTCCGGCGGCGATCTCGTCCGGCGACGAGCCCGCCATCGAGCCGAAAGTGACGACGATCGGCGGCGAGCCGCTCTCCAGGAACGCTTCGACCTCGGCCGGCAGAACGGGTGCGGCGGATCGCTCCACCCAGGCGCCGGTGACGCGAGTGGTTTCCGGCAGATCGGGCGGGACCGCGATGAGCGAGGGCGAGCAGGCGACGAGGTGGAGGAGCGGTGAACGTGCCCGGAAGAGCGGTAGTCCGCGCTGGCTGCTCCCGGCGCGCTGGAGGAGATCGTCGAGCGGGCGGCCGGTGCGCTGGAGGACGCGGTCGAGGACGCGCCACAGGAGCGGATTCGCCGGTCCGAGGCTCGGTAGTCCGGGCGGGGGAGTGGAGGCGGTGGGCAGCAGGACCGGGTCGAAGACGGCCGTCACCCAGGGCAGGCCGAGATCCATGGCCGCCGCCTGTGCCAGGGCGTGGATGCCATGCAGCAGGACGAGGTCGTTCCCCTGCAGCAGCTCGCGGAGGCGGCGGTAATGCTCCTCGCCATCGGCGAGGTGGAAGTCCCGCAGCACCGCGACCTGTTCCAGCGGGGACCGCTGCGCCGCATCGGCGGCGACGGTCGCGATCCGCGCCGGGTCGGCGTGGGGTCCCGCGACCTCGACCCGCACCCCGGACTGCGCCAGGGCCATCCGGTGCACCGGCCAGCTGATCGCGGTGACGTCGTGGCCGCGCTCAACCAGCCGCGTGGCGAGGATACGGAAGGGGCGCACGTCGCCGGTCGTCCCGACGGTGGCGAGCGCGATGCGCACCTAGATCGTCGCGATCCGACGCGGGGCCATCCGCGGACCGTACCGCGGCGCGACCACCCGTCCCACCTCCAGGTAGCGCTGGACGCGGCCTCGCTGGCCGCGGTATGGCTCGAGGAGCTCCAGCATGCGGGCGTCGTCGGCGCGCGCCTCACCGGCCAATGCCCAGGCCACCATGTTCGGTACGTGGTAGTCCCCGACGCTCACCGCATCGGGGTCGCCGAATGCGGAGCGTACGACCTCGGCTGCGGTCCATGCGCCGATGCCCGCGAACGAGGTCAGCCGTCGCGTCGCCTCGGCCGCATCGCCGGCGGCCTCGAGCCACCCGGCGCGTGAAGCGGCACGCCGGATGACCTCGGCGCGGCGCCGCTCGACGCCCAATGGATGGAACGCGTGATACGGCAGGGCGGCCAGCAGCCCTGGATCCGGTGGGAGCCGAAGGCCAGGCAGCGGGCCGGGGGCCGGCTCGCCGTGCGTGCGCAGCAGCGCGGCGTAGGCGCGGAACGCCTCGGTGCCGGTGATCTTCTGCTCGATCACCGTGGGGACGAGAGCGTGGAGCACGCGACCGCTGCTCGGCAGCCGGAGCCCGGGATGGGCGCGCTGCAGGCGCCGCAGCACCGGATGGTGCGCCACGAACGCCTCGGGCCGATCCCCTTCTCCGATCAGGCGTGCCGACCCGGCCAATGCATCCGCGGCGCCCGGCCCCCAGGAACGCGCGCGGACGGAGCCGCCTTCCAGGCGCAGCTGGATGGCCGCTGGTCCCGCCGGGGTGCGGAACGCGAGCCACGCTTCCTCCGCGGTGAGACGGATGGTGGTGTCGCCGCGCCCGTGGGCCAGCGGACCGAGGGTGGCGGCGAGGTCGAGGGGTGCGCGCAGCTCGATGCGGCGCTCGATCATCGGCGCATGGAGAGGAGGATCGGCGCAGGTCCGGCCTGGACCGCCTCGAACTCCGTGCGGCTGCGGATGGCGCGGTAGCCCTCCGCAACGATGAGCTGGGCGCACGCCGCGCCGAGCGAGGAGCCGGGGCCTGGAAGCAGGACAACTTCCGGCGCGTACTCCCGCAGCGCGACCCGGAAGGCGCGCGCGAAGTCGTAGGGCGCCTCGGCGTGGCTCACGAGGCTCTGCGCGGCCAGCGCCGCCGGGTCCGTCGACCATGGCGTGAATCGCGCACCGCTCCCGTCGACCAGGGTCACGTTCGGGCGATCCCACGTCAGGGCACCGATTCGCTCGGCGGCGGCGGATGCTGCGGCGCTTCGCAGCGGCGTATGCCACGCATCGGCGGCGGACAGGCGCAGCGGGTACGAGCGGCCGCCGACGCTGATCGTGGGGAGGCTGCCGCCGATCCGCTCGATGGCGTCGGACGTGCCGGCCACCACGCTGAACGAGCCGAGCTCCAGCGCGCGCGCCGCCGCCGGGCCGGCTTCGGCGAGCGCAGCGTCGATCGCCGCCGAGCGAGTCTCGTCACGGTCCCAGGCGTCGTCGGTGAGGGGGTACACGAGCTCCGCCGGTGCGGCGTCGTCGGGCAGCGGCTCCTCGGCGGCCGCAGCCATCTCCTGGACGAGGCGGAAGGCGTCGTCGAATCCGAGCGCCCCGGACGCGGCCAGGGCGGTATACCAGCCCGTCGAGCTGGCCACGACCACCACGACCTCGTGGTCGTCGGCGATGCGCTCCGCGTCGAGGAGGCTGGCGAGGAAGGTCAGTGGCCACGCGTTCGAGGGCCGGAGGTGCACCGCGGGCAGGAAGCCAGGGGCGGCGTCGATCGTCGAGAGCCCTTCGAGGCCGGCCTCCGCCCGCAGCTGATCGGCGCGGCGCACCCAGGCATGCGACGCGGGCAGCGAGCCGAGCGACGGGGGACCGTAGGCGCCGCGTCCGGGGAAGGCGACCGCCGCGCGAACCATCAGCGGCTCCCCGCCGCCGCGTGGCGGCGTCGTGCGACCGCCGCGACCGCTGCAGCCACGATCTGGTCCACTCCGACGAGGACGGCCGCGGTGGCCGGCCCGAGGGGCACGAACGAGTCGACCGCCCGCACGGATGCGTAGCGCCGTCCGATCCGGCGCTCCGCGAGGTCGGCCACGATCGCATCGGCCACGCCGCCTCCGGTGGCGCGGCACTCGTCGACGACGAGTACGGTGCCGATCTCGGCGGCCTCGGCCCGAATCGCGTCGAGGGGCAACGGGTTCAGCCAGCGGAGGTCGATGACGCGCACCCGGAGATCATGCTCCTCCGTCAGGCGGGCCGCAGCCTGGAGGCTGAGCCGCAGCCCGTTCGCGTAGCTGACGATCAGCAGGTCGGCGACACCATCGGTCTGGCCGTAGCGCCCGACCTCGCCGGGCAGCAGGACCGCGGGCGGGGGTGGATAGTCGCTCAGCCAGCCGCCGTCGCCATCGGCGTGGAGGTCCTTCTCGTGATAGAGCGCGATCGGCTCGAGGAAGACGACGACCCGGCCGTCCTCGGCGGCCATCGCCACCGCGCCGCGCAGCATGCGGGCCGCGTCGTCGCCACGGGACGGCGTGGCAAGCACGAGCCCGGGGATGTCACGCAGCGCGCCGACGCTGTTGTCGTTGTGGAAGTGCCCGCCGAAGCCCTTCTGGTACGCGAGCCCGGCCACGCGCACGACCATCGGGCTGCGGAACTGCCCCGAGCTGAAGAATTGGAGCGAGGCCGCCTCGCCGCGCAGCTGGTCGAGGGCATTGTGGAGGTAGGCGAGGTACTGGATCTCCGGCACGGGCAGCAGGCCGATGTGTGCGGCGCCCTGCGCGATGCCCAGGATGCTCGTCTCGTCGAGCAGCGTGTCGAACACGCGCGCCACACCGAACCGCTTCTGCAGGCCGTTCGTCACGTTGTACACGCCGCCCTTGCGGCCGACGTCCTCGCCGAACAGCAGCAGCTCGGGACGGCGGAGGAGCTCGTCGGCGAGCGCGGCGTTCAGGCAGCCGGCCATCGTTCGGGCCGTGGGCAGCGCGCTCTCCTCCGGCAGCGCTCCATTGAAGGACCTGGCGCGTACCCCGCCATCCACGATCGGCGAGGAGGCGCGCTCGGCGACCGCATCGGGGTGCCAGGGGGCCATCGGGGCCACGACCTCCTCGGTCGTCTGCAGCCGCGGACGCCGAGTCGCCTCCTCGGCGACGGCCAGCACCCGGCCGCGGGCCTCGCGGACGAGCTCCGCGAGGTCGTCCGGGGTGGCCGCCCCGACCATGGCGAGGTACCGCGCGTTGCGGACGAGCGGGTCGCGTGCCTCGACCTCGGCCAGCTGCGCCGCGGTGCGATACGCCTGTTCGGCGTCGCTGCCGGCATGCCCCCACAGGCGGACTGTTCGCAGGTGGAGGAAGGCCGGCTGGCGTCTCGTCCGGACGTGGTCGATCGCTTCGCCCACCGCCTCCCAGCGCTCGTCGAGCTCCCCGTCGGCGAGGAAGTACCGCAGGTGGGGTTGGTTCCCGAACGTGGCTGCGATCCAGCCCTCCGGCGTCGGAACGCTGATGCCGGTGTCGTTGTCCTCGCAGACGAGAAGGAGCGGCATCGGCAGCCCGAGGCGGACCGCGTAGCGTGCGGTGTTGATCGCTGACAGCGCCGTGGCGTGGTTTGCGCTCGCATCGCCGAACGAGCAGACCACGACAGCGTCGTCGGGCAGGCCGCTGGCAACGCCGATGCGCCGGGCCCGGGCCAGGCTGAAGGCGAGCCCCATCGCCTTCGGGAGATGGCTGGCAATCGTGCTCGTCTGGGGCGGGATCCAGAGCGGATGGCTACCCCATACCTTGTGCCGCCCCTGCGCGATGGGGTCGTCGCTCGAGGCCACGATTCCGAGCGCGGCGTCGAGCGTCGGGGTCGAGCCGGGCAGCTGCCGCGCACGCGCCATGACGAACCCGCCCGAGCGGTAGTGCAGGAAGGCGGGGTCCGTGACGCGGAGCCGCGCGCCGACGATCGCATTGTCCTCGTGCCCGGCCGAGCCGATCGTGTAGTAGCTGCGGTTCGCCTTCTTCAGCTCGCGCGCCACCACGTCCAGCTGGCGCGACGTCACCTGGTCCTCGAAGAGGGCGATGGCGCCGGCGGCCGTCAGCGAACCATCGGGGCGCAGGGAAGCACCGGCCGACAGCGGGCTGCTGGCAGCGGGGGCGGAGGCGATCTCTGTGTCGAGCTGACGCTCGACGATGGCGACGCGGTCCCAGGTCATGCGATCGGCGGGGCTCGGCGGGATTCAGGGGAGGCCGACCCATGATACCGCCGCCGACCGGGGATTTCGCCGCGGCCTACCTCAGCGGGAAATCGCCTCCCCCGGATGCGGCAGCGACGACGGTCACCATCGCGAGCTGCAGGAGGGTGGCGGCGATCGACGACCAGGCCAGGGCGCGTCGGAAGCGGCGGGCGAGCATCGGGGTTCTCCTCGTGGCGTGCGAGCCGCCGCGGGCTGGGTGCCCGCCGCGCGCACCCCGGTATCGGACCCGATGAGTGCTTACCGGCCGGTTACCACTCGCTTACTGACCCGCGGGCGCGCCGACCGAGATGAGGACGACGCCGAGGAGGGCCAGGGCCACGCCCAGCAGGCCGAGCCTGGACAGGCGCTCGCCGAGGACGACGCGTGCGAGGAGCATCGTGACGACGGGATACATCCCGGTCAGCGCCGCGGCCAGACCGACCGGAAGCGTGTCGCGCGCGATCACGAAGAGCGCGTTGCCGCCGACGTCGAAGAGGCCGGCAGCCACCACGATCCGGACGGGGAAGCGATTCCGCTCCACCCGCCCGATGGCGACGATGCCGGTCAGGACCGCGGATGAGGCTCGGCTGAAGACGAGCGCCCAGAGCGGATCGCCATTCCGGGCGGCCAGGTCGACGAGGACGTACCAGGTGCCGAAGGCGATGGCGGCAACGCCGGCAAGGACCAGCGCGCGTCGCCCGACGTCGCCCCGGGAGGCGCCCCCGCCGGCGGCGGCCGCCGCCGCCGCGGCCGCCACGCCCGCCAGCTGCAGGGGTCCGATCGTCGCTCCCAGGGCCGCGCTCGCCATCAGCGGAATTGCGAGCGACCCCGCGCCCGCCAGGGCGGTCACCAGCCCCATCGATCCCATCGACATGCCGCGGTACAGGGCAGCCAGCCCGACAGCGCCGGCGACGCCGGCCGCCAGCCCGACCGCGAGCCCACCCGCGTCCGGGAGCGGCGGACGGACCACCAATGCCGCCAGCAGGAGCGCGATGAGCCCGATCCCGTGCGCACCGGCCACGACCGCCAGGGCGCCGGCGCGGCGCGCGGCCACGGCGCCGGCGAAGTCGCCGGCGCCGAACGAGAAGGCGGAGAGGATCCCGGCCGGGATCCCGGTGCTGGACATGGGCGACCGATGCTACCGCAGGCTCCACGGACGGATCCAACATCGGGTCAGATCCGGCGGAATCCACCGAATCCCGACGATCGGCTCACCGATCCCGCACCGTTGGCTCCCCGTGGGATCCGAATGCGCGGGACGGTCGCTTGACAGGCGAGCCGCGCAACCAGCAGAGTGCCGCATCAGGTACGGTCCGCTTCATGCCGCCGGCTCGGGTCGGCGCGGCTGGCCGTCCGGCGGCACGAGGTGCTCGTGGCGGTCGAATCGCTCCCGCCCACTGGGTCGGGTGCCACCTCAGCCAGCGGACTCCCCGCGGTTGGGCTCGAAGGGGTCGTCAAGCGGTTCGGTGACGTGGTCGCCGTCGACGGCATCGATCTCGAGATCGCCGATGGCGAATTCTTCAGCATGCTCGGGCCATCGGGGTCCGGAAAGACGACCACGCTGCGGATGATCGCCGGTTTCGAGGAGCCGACGGCCGGCACGATCCGGCTTCACGGCCGCGACATCACCGGCGTTCCGCCCTTCGATCGCGACGTCAACACCGTCTTCCAGGACTACGCGCTCTTCCCGCACATGTCGGTCGGCGACAACGTCGCCTACGGCCTCGTCGTGCGCCGGGTGGCGGCGGATGAGCGCCGGCGGCGCGTCACCGAGGCGATGCGCATGGTCAGGCTGGAGGGCTACGAGCATCGCCGCCCGGCACAGCTGTCGGGCGGCCAGCGTCAGCGCGTGGCGCTGGCGCGCGCCCTCGTCAATCGTCCTCGCGTCCTCCTGCTCGACGAGCCCCTGGGTGCCCTCGATCTCAAGCTCCGCGAGGAGATGCAGATCGAACTGAAGGCGATCCAGCAGCAGGTCGGGATCACGTTCATCTACGTCACCCACGACCAGGAGGAGGCGCTCACGATGAGCGACCGCCTGGCGGTGTTCAACCTCGGCCGCATCGAGCAGGTGGGATCGCCTGCGGAGGTCTACGAGCACCCGGCGACGACGTTCGTGGCCGGGTTCGTCGGGACCTCGAACCTGCTCGCCGGAGAGGCGGCCCGCGCGGTCATCGGTCGCGAGGGCGTCTTCACCGTCCGACCCGAGAAGATCCGGCTCGCCGATCCCGACGAGGTGCCGAGTGCCGACGAGGGATCCGCCCCGGGGAGCATCCGGGAGGTCGTCTACATCGGGCCCGACACGCGGTACATCGTGGCGCTCGAGATGGGAGGTGAGCTCGTCGTCACGCGGCAGAATCTGGAGACATCCTCGATGGAGGCGCTGGCCACCCGCGACCAACCGGTCCGGCTCATCTGGAAGCAGCGCCACGTACTGAGCCTCGCCGCGAGCGAGCAACCACTGGGGGATACGGAGGAAGAGACAGTTCCATGAGGCATCTGCGCATTCCCGTGCTCATCGTCGCGGTGGGCCTGGTGGTGACGGCGTGCGGCACCACGACAGAACCCGGTGCCAGCGCGATCACCGAGATCGGTGAGGGTGAGGGCGAGCTCAACCTGGTCATCTGGGCCGGCTACGCCGAGGACGGGCAGACCGACGAGGCGTTCAACTGGGTCACCCCCTTCGAGGACGAGACCGGCTGCTCGGTCAACGCGACGAACATGAGCGACTCGAACAACGGCGTGTCGCTCATCCAGTCAGGCGAATACGACGGCATCTCGGCCTCCGGCGACGCCACGTCCCGGCTGATCGCCAGCGGCCTCGTCGCTCCGATCAACACCGACGTCTTCGAGAACTACGACAACGTGTTCGACGACCTCAAGGACCTTCCGCACAACACGGTCGACGGCGTGAACTACGGAGTTCCGCACGGTCGTGGCCCGAACCTGCTCGCCTACAACACGGAGGAGGCGGGGTCACCGACCAGCTGGAGCGTCGTCTTCGAGGAGGGAGACCAGTTCGCCGGCGACATCAGCATCTACGACTCGTCGATCTTCATCGCCGATGCCGCGCTGTACCTGAAGAACACCCAGCCAGATCTGGGGATCGAGGACCCGTACCAGCTCTCCCGGGAGCAGTTCGACGCGGCCGTCGCGCTGCTCGAGGAGCTCGATGCGAACGACCCGCTCTACTGGGCCGACTACACCGACCAGATCAGCTCCTACGCGAGCGGTGACGTCGTGGTCGGGACGACCTGGCCGCTCCAGGTGAACCTGCTCCAGGCCGATGGAGCGCCGATCGAGGGCATCACGCCCGATGAGGGCACCACCGGCTGGTCGGACACCTGGATGATGTACTCGGAGGCGGAGCACCCGAACTGCATGCTGATGTGGATGGACCACATGATGTCGGCCGAAGCGAACTCCCAGGCGACGGTCTGGTTCGGCGAGGCCGCCACCAGTCCGCAGGCCTGCGAGTCGGCCGAGGCGCTGTCCCCCGGCCACTGCGAGGCCCAGCATGCCGATGACGAGGCGTACTGGGACCGCATCTGGTACTGGAGCACGCCCCAGGAGAGCTGCGCCGACGATGACGACGCGACGACCTGCGTGACGCAGGACGACTGGGTCGAGGCGTGGACCACCCTGCGCGGCGGCTGACGCGCCGCCAGGACTGAGCGAAAGGCTCCCCGGGGATCCGTCCCCGGGGAGCATCATTCCCACCCGCATGACCAGCCACGCCACCCCGGCCGATTCCGCGGACAATCGCCTGCGACGGTTCGCCGCGTGGCTGCACGCGCATCCCGGCGTGCAGGTCCGCCTGCTGCTCGCCGGGCCGGTGGGGTGGATGCTGATCGCCTACCTCGGTTCGCTCTTCATCCTCCTGCTCGGGGCCTTCTGGGAGAAGGACACCTTCACCGGCCAGGTCGAGCCGTTCGCCTGGTCGCTCGATGCGTTCCGCGAGATCGCCGACAACGAGGTCTATCGGACGATCGCCGTGCGGACCGTCGGGATGGCGATCCTGGTC
>DASVEQ010000063.1:0-12682 GCA_036380455.1 Candidatus Limnocylindria bacterium
AAGACGGGACTCGAACCCGCGACCCTCACCTTGGCAAGGTGATGCTCTACCAACTGAGCCACTTCCGCCCGCTTGTCTCGCCCGATGATACCGCGTGGTGGTGCCGAGGGTCAGAATCGAACTGACGACACCCGCCTCTTCAGGGCGGTGCTCTACCGACTGAGCTACCTCGGCTCGAACGCGTCCGCATCAGGCGGTCGCAAGGATACCGATGCGCCCGAGCGCTCGCAACCGGACGGTCCCAGTCCGGTCGATGGCCAGCGCGTGCCCTGCCGGCACAGACCGGCCTTCCGGGGTCCGGTGGCAGGCACGGTGTGCGAGCACGGCACGCATCGGCTAGGGAGGACGCATGCGGGGCACCAGGTCCCGGCCCGCTGTCGGGGATGTGCCATATTCGCAAGCGACGGAGATCGACGAACGCATCGGCGGCAGTTCGGTGGCCGATGCGTGCAGCTCCGACACATCCAGACGGCCGTTCAGGGAGCCTCGCTCACGAGCCCCATCTGGCCCGCGATGTTCTCCAGGTTCCGGATCCGCTCGCCGATCGGCGGGTGCGTGTCCCACAGCGACTTCGCCCGCTCCTCGAAGCTCTTGATCGGGTTGACGATGTAGAGGTGCTGGGTCGCCCGGTTGGCGACCTCCAGGACCTCTGGGTCGTCGCTGATCGTGCGGAGTGCGCGCGCCAGCCCGACCGGGTTACGGGTCAGCTCGACGGCGGTCGCATCGGCGAGGCTCTCCCGGCTGCGGCTCACCGCCGCCTGCACGAGCCGGCCGATGATCGGCGCGACCACGGCGAGGACGAGCGCCAGGATGAAGATCACCGCCGCCAGGCCCCCGCCCCCGCGGTCGGAGTCGCTGCTCGACCGCCGGCCACCGCCCCAGAACGTGAAACGCAGGAACCAATCGGCGAGCAGCGCGATGCTCCCGACGAGCACGCCGACGAGCAGCGTGAACCGGATGTCGAGGTTGCCGACGTGGCTCATCTCGTGACCGATGACGCCCTGAAGCTGTTCTCGGTCGAGCTTCTGGAGGAGCCCGGTGGTGACCGCCACGCTGGCGTGCTCGGCATCGCGGCCGGTGGCGAACGCATTTGGCGCCGTGTCGTCGATCACCCACACCCGCGGCGGTGGCAGGCCACCGGCCAACCGCATCTCCTCCACGACGTTGAGGAGCTGCTGGTACGGCTCCGAGGGCTTGGCGCGGTCGATCTCCCTGGCCCCGCTGGTGGCCATCACCAGGGCGTCGCCGGCGAAGAAGGAGCCGATGCTCATCGCGGTCGCGATGACGACCGCGAAGGCCACGCCACCCCAGCCGAATCCCGTGGCGTAGCCGATCGCGCCGCCCAGAAGGCCGAGCAGGACGATCACGATCCCCATGAGCAGCCAGCTGCGCCGCCGGTTGCGCGCGATCTCGCGGTAGAACGTGGTCGGCGCGAGGCGCGCCTCGGCGCTCATCAGTCTGCGTGGTGAGCTGTCAGGCAGACCGCAGGTTCACCTCGGGCACCGCCGCATCGGACTCGGCGATCTGGAAGTAGTCGCGCCCGCGAAAGCCGAACATCCCGGCGATCAGCACGTTCGGGAAGGTCTGGATCGAAGTGTTGAACTCGCGGACCGTGCTGTTGTAATGCTGTCGGCTGAAGCCGATCTGGTTCTCGGTCGTCGTCAGCTCCTCCTGGAGCTGCATGACGTTCTCGTTGGCCTTCAGGTCCGGATAGTTCTCGACGAGGGCGAACAGCTGACGGAGGGCGCCAGTCAGGAAATTCTCGGCCTGCGCAGCCTGGGCCGCGTTGCCCGGGCCTCGCTCGGTGGCGCTGACCGCCGCGGTTCGGGCCTCGATGACCTTGGTGAGCGTCTCCTGCTCGAAGTCCATGTAGCCCTTCACCGCGTTCACGAGGTTCGGGATCAGGTCATGGCGTCGCTTCAGCTGGACGCTGATCTGGTTCCAGGCCTCGTCGACCATGTTCCGGAGGCGGACTAGGGCGTTGTAGGTGAAGATCAGGAAGAGGACGATGACCGCGATCGCGATCAGGACGATCCATCCCCAGAGTGGCATCGGTGCAGTGCTCCTCGGGCTCGGGAGGTTGACGGTCGAATGCTAGCAGGCGCCAGTCAGGCGCCGGGCGGGATGGCCTCGCGCAGCGTCATCGTCATGCGCACCTCGACGGTCTCCCCGAGGTCGATCCGCTCCGCCGCTCGGACCTTGTCCCGCACGGGGAGCAGGTACCTGCCATCTCGCGGGAAGAGCGACGTCGTCCATGACGTTTCCCCGACGCGCACCGTGGCGGGGATCGCCCCCCAGCCGTACGTCACCAGGCTCGCGACATCGGCGATCTCGCGGCACGCTGCTTCCGGCACGGCGATGAAGTGGAACGGCGCCGGGCCCCTCCAGAACACCAGCTCGCCGCTGAACTCGATGTCGATCGAGGGACGCTCGTCGGCGAAGGGATCCACGGCCTCGGTCCTCCGCGCTCGGTGTTGACGGCGAACCATCTAGAGGGCGAGCTCGGTCCCGATTCCATCGCGGTCGACGAAGACCACATCCATGACGGGGTCGTTGAGCACCAGTGCGAGCGCTCCGAGGACGACGACCAACGCCAGGACGTTCGATCGGCTTCGCATGCCCGTCATCCTAGCCTCTATCTCGGCACTCTCGAAATTGTGAACGACGTCTCGGCGCGGTGACCGACGCTGCTCACCGGATCTATCACGAACGCGATATTCGCTGACAGCGGCGCGAGCTGCCGGCGGTCGAGGGCCGATGCCACGGCGGCTGACCCCATGAACCCGATCTGTCAGCGCACAAGGCGGATCGATGGTGGGCGGTGAGGGGCTCGAACCCCCGACCTCCTCGGTGTAAGCGAGGCGCTCTGACCAGCTGAGCTAACCGCCCGATCCGACCGCGGCATGGTAGCCGATCGGGAAGAGCACGAACGCCGCTCGCGGAGGCGAGCGGCGCATCGGTCGGTAGAGTGCAGAAGGTGGTGCCCAGGCCGGGACTTGAACCCGGATGAGTTGCCTCATACGCCCCTCAAACGTACGCGTATACCAATTCCGCCACCTGGGCCCCGAAACCGAATTGTGGGTGGTACCGAGGGAGGGACTTGAACCCACACGACCTTGCGGTCACTAGGTCCTGAACCTAGCGCGTCTGCCTATTCCGCCACCTCGGCACGACCGTACCGGGACGGCTCCCGATTCGGCGGCGCCGATGATAGCACGCCCGATCGGTCAGGTCTGGGGCAGCAGATTCAGCAGGCTGAACGCGACGAACAGCACCGCGAGCACGATCGTGAGCCGGAAGAGCGTGCGCTCGATTCCGCGACGGCTGCGGTAGGCGGTCACCTCGCCACCGAACGCGCCGCCCAGGCCGGTCCCGCGCTGCTGAAGCAGGATCGAGGCGATAAGCGCGATGGCCAAGATCATCTGGGCGATGAGAAGGGGGGTCTGCATGTCCGGCGCAGGATAGCAGAGGCGCCGATGATCCTCAGGTCCGCTCTCATGGCGTGAGCCCGCGGCGGCCTCGATGGATGAGCGAATCCTTCACCGGAAGTGCGGGATTGGCCGGCTCTCGTGACGCATTCGCCGATCCGTCGGCGAGATCGCACCGGAAGTGCACCATCGGTGAACCATTCGTCGATCCATGCGCGCAACCCTCAGGGTTCGCGGAGGAGGGTCTGGCCGGTCATCTCCGGGCCGGGCGGGATCCCCAGCAGCTCGCACAGCGTGGGCGCGACGTCGGCCAGCGCGCCGTCGCCGAGGCGGGCGGACCGATGCGTCTCGCTCACCAGCACCACGGGCACCGGCGAGGTCGTGTGCTTCGTCTGCGGCATGCCGGCGGCATCGCGCATCTCCTCGATGTTCCCGTGGTCGGCGGTGATGACGAGCGGGCTGCCGGTCCCGAGCGCGGCTCGCGCCAGCCGGCCGAGGCACCCGTCGACCACCTCCGCGGCCCGGATCGCGGCCTCCCAGTCGCCGGTGTGGCCGACCATGTCCGGGTTCGCATAGTTGGCCACGATGAAGTCGTGCCTGCCGCCGTCGATCGCCGCGACGAGGGCGTCCGTGATCGGGCCGGCGCTCATCTCGGGGGCCAGGTCGTAGGTGGCGACCTCGCGGTTCGACGGCACGAGAATCCGCTCCTCGCCGGGGAAGGGGTCCTCGACGCCGCCGTTGAAGAAGTAGGTGACGTGCGCGTACTTCTCCGTCTCGGCCACGTGCAGCTGCCGCTTCCCGAGCCGCGCCAGGTGCGCCGCCAGCGAGTCGATGACGAGCGGCGGGAAGGCCACGCCTACCGGCAGCTCGTCCGGCGCCTGGTACTCGGTGAGGGTCGTGACCGACACCCGGGGAGCGAGTCCGCGATCGAAGCCGTCGAAGTCCCCCAGCGCCAGGGCCTGCGTCAGCTGGCGCGCACGGTCGGCGCGGAAGTTCAGGTGGACCACGGCGTCCCCGTCGGCCATCGGCGGTGCGCTGCCCACCAGGGTCGGCCGGATGAACTCGTCGCTCTCGCCACGCGCGTAGGCGGCGGTGATCGCCTCGGCGGCGGTCGGCGCCTCGATCCCCCGCCGGTGGACGATGGCGTCGTACGCGCGTGCGGTCCGGTCCCAGCGGTGGTCGCGATCCATCGCGTCGTAGCGGCTGGTCACGGTGGCGATGCGGGCGCGGCCGTCGAAGCGCGCCTCGAGGTCCGGCAGGAACGCATCGGCGGAGCGGGGTGGCGTGTCGCGTCCATCGGTGAAGGCGTGGAAGAGCACGCGGTCCCCCGAGAGACCCGACCGTGCGGCAAGGTCGACCATGGCCACGAGATGCTCGTCGACGGCGTGGATGCCTCCCGGGCCGACGAGGCCCATGAGGTGGAGCCGCCCGCCCGAGGCGAGCGCCTCCCGGCAGGCGCCGGTGAGGATCTCGTTCGTGAAGAAGCTGCCATCGGCGATCGCCTGCGTGATCCGCGGCAGATCCTGGAGGACCCGGAAGCCCGCGCCGAGATTCAGGTGGCCGACCTCGCTGTTCCCCATCTGGCCGGGCGGCAGGCCGACCGCCTCACCGGAGGCCGCCAGCTGCGCATGCGGGTACTCGTCGAGCAGCCGGTGCCAGTTCCACATCGGCGCCGCGAGGAGCGCGTTGCGAGCCGGGTCGTCGTTGAGGCCGAAGCCGTCGAGGACGACGAGGACGACCGTCATTCGGAGGGCCGCGCGTCGGCGGCCGCCCGCAGGATGGCGGCGAAGGCATCGGGCTTCAGGGACGCGCCGCCGACGAGGGCCCCGTCGATGTCCGGCTGGCCGAAGAACTCGGCCGCGTTCTCGTCGGTCACGCTGCCGCCGTACTGGATCGGCACGTCGTCGGCTCCGTCGGCGTCGACCTCGCGGAGGATGGCGCGGATCTGCCCGGCCACCGCCTGGGCATCCTCGCCGGAGGCCGCGTCGCCGGTGCCGATCGCCCAGACCGGCTCGTACGCGATGACGAGGCCGGTGCCGCTGAGCCGCTCGAGGCCGGCGAGGGCGGCACGCACCTGGCGGTCGATCACCTCGGAGGTCAGCCCACCTCGGCGCTCAGCGGCCAGCTCGCCGACCGCGGCGATGGGACGCAGCCCGTGCGCGACGGCGCTCGCCACCTTGCGGCCGACCTTCTCGTCCGTCTCGCCGTCGTGCTGGCGTCGCTCGGAGTGTCCGAGGATCACGAACTCGGCGAGGCCGGCAAGCATCAGCGGGCTCGTCTCGCCGGTGAACGCGCCCTTCTCATCGAAGTGCATCGTCTGTGCGCCCACGCGAATGGAGCCTCCGCGAGCGGCCCGCGCGACGTCGGCCAGCCAGATCGTCGGCGGGCAGATCACGGTCGTGACGCCCGGCGCGTCTGGCGCGGCCGCCTCCACGGCGGCGGCGAGCGACAGGGCCTCGGCCAGCGTGCCCGGGTTCATCTTCCAGTTGCCGGCGATCACCGGACGCCGCATCACTCCTCCTCGTCGCTGGCGAGCTCCACCAGCCGGCGAAGCCGATGGTTGACGGCGGATCGGCTCACGCCGAGTGTCGAGGCAAGGGTATCGAGATCCGCGTCCGGCATGCGGCGCCGCAGCGCGGCGGTGTCGCGCAGCCCCTGGCCCAGGGTCGCCAGCCGCCCCTCCGCGTCGAGGCGGGCGATGGCTGCCAGCTGCCGGCCGGCGGCCCGCACGGTGCGCGCGAGGTTCGCCTCCTCGGCGTTCAGGAGGCGGTTGAGGCGAGCGCGCACGTCGCGCCCGACGCGGTGTGTCTCGAGCTCGAGCACGCCACGGTTCGCACCGACCAGCTGGAGCAGGGCGGCGATCTCGTCCTGGCCCTTCAGGTACACGACGTGCCGGCCTCGGCGATCCGACGGCAGCGCGTGGACGTCGAGGTCGGCCAGGGCCGCCCTGAGCGCATCGGCGGCGGCGCGGTCGCGGAGCACGAATTCGACGTGGGGGCCGGAGGAGCTGAACGAGATCGAGCCCGATGCGAGCAGCACGCCGCGGATGAAGGCGCGCCGGTCATGCGCCGGCGCATCGGCCCACGACCAGCCGCCGGCGACCGCGGGATCGAGCTCGACGACGAGGTGATGCCGGGATCTCTCGCCGCGTCGGTCCGGGGCCGCCGCGCGTGGGGGGCCGACGGCCAAGCCGAGCGCGGTCGCGAGGTGGACGGCGGTGCGGGCGGTGGCGTGGTCGAGGGTTCGGAGGACGGAACCGCCGCTGCCGGTGAGCAGTCCCACGAGCTCCGCCCGACGGCAGCAGGCACGGGCCGGATGGATGCGGGCGAGCTCGCCCTTGACCTCGCCTGCGACGAGCACCGTGCCGCTCAGGACGCGTGTGCGGTCGGCCGCTGGACCCGTCGCTGCCGGGGACGCTCGATCCGGTCCTCCTGCTGGAGCCGCATCAAGGCTGCGGCGAGCTTGGCCGGATCATGGCGGTGCGCGTTGCCAGGATCGACCACGTCCTCCTCGACGATCACCACCGGGAGCTCCTCGAGCTTCCGGACGTCGACCTCGACCGGACGAGCACGCCAGCCGGCCGGGTGGCGCGCATCGGTGCTGCGGTTCACGATCACGTAGTCGATGAGGTCGTCACCGACGTGCGCGAACAGCGCGCGCAGGTGCGCCGATGCGGTCATGTCGGCCGTCTCGCCCGGCTGCGTGGCGACGTTGCAGACGTAGACGCGCAGTCCCGGCGCCGCGCGGAGCGCGTCCTGCACGTCCGGGATGAGGAGGTTGGGCAGAATGCTGCTGAACAGGCTGCCGGGCCCGATGACGATCATCTCGGCCTCGAGGATCCGCTCGAGCGCCTCGCCGTTGGCCCGCACGTCCGCGGGCTCGATGAAGACGCGCTCGATGGCCTCGTCCGCGGTCGTGATCCAGGACTGGCCCGATAGCGTGTGTCCCGACGCGAGGCGGGCCGACAGATTCAGCGGCACGCTCGTGGCGGGCAGGACCTGGCCGCGCACGGCCAGCACCCGGTTCGACTCGCGGACGGCCTCTTCGAAGTCGCCGGTCACCGCGGTCATCGCCGCGATGAACAGGTTGCCGAACGCGTGGTTGTCGAGCCCGGAACCGGCCGGGAAGCGGTATTGCATGAGCTGAGTCATGAGTGGCTCGGCATCGGCCAGTGCGGCAATGCAGTTCCGGATGTCCCCGGGAGGCACGATGCCGAGCTGCTGCCGCAGCTGGCCGCTCGATCCGCCGTCGTCGGCCACCGCGACGACCGCGGTGATGTTCGCGCTGTAGCCCTTGATGCCGCGGAGGAGCGTCGACAGGCCGGTCCCGCCCCCGAGCGCCACGATCCGTGGGCCGCGGGCCAGGTAGCGCTTCGTGTAGAGCACCTCCATCACGCTGTCGCCCCGCGCGACGAACGGCGAGATCACCGAGCGCATCAGGCCCCACATCCCGACGATCGTCAGCCCGATGCCGAGGGTGGCGACCACGGTGGCGCGGATCGTCGGCTCCATCCAGGCGCCGGTGAGCCAGTAGACGATCGCGATCTCATCCGCCGCGGTCGTCCGATACAGGTCGCGGATGAAGATCGCGGCGCCGAGGCCGAGGATGGCGATCCCGAGGAAGAGGAGGAAGAGCCATCGCTTCAGGTGCATGCCCGGGTAGAGCCAGCGCGGCAGGCGCGGTCGCTTCATCGGCCCAGCTCCCGGTGGAAGACGCTGACCTGGACTCCCTCGAGGTGCTCGAGGCGGGCGGCGAGCTCCTCGGCGAGGGCGATCGATCGGTGGTACCCCCCGGTGCAGCCGAGCGCGACCCGGAGCTGCGCCTTGCCTTCCGCGCGGTAGGCGGGCGCGGTCAGCTCGAGCAGCTCGGCGACGAGCTCGAGGAATCGAGCGGCGGCGGGCTGCCCGAGCACGTAGTCGCGGACGGGCGGCTCCAGGCCGGAGAGTGGCTTCAGGTCGGGCTCCCAGTACGGGTTCGTCAGGAAGCGGACGTCGAAGACGAGGTCCGCCTCGAGCGGGATCCCGTACTTGAAGCCGAAGGTGACGATGTCGATCCGCAGCTGGTCGGTGGTCGTCTCGCGAGGCACGACGGCGAAGAGCCGGTCCTTCAGCTGGCCGATGGAGAGGCCGGAGGTGTCGACGACGTGGTCGGCAAGCTCGCGGGTGCGCGCGAGCTGGCGACGTTCCTCGGCGATGCTCGCCTGGATCCCGCTCCGGGTCGCTTCCAGCGGATGCCGATGACGGGTCTCGCTGAAGCGGCTCACGAGGCTCGCATCGCTCGCTTCGAGGAAGATGAGCTCCAGCGCTCCCCCGTCGGCCTCCAGGGCCGCCGCTGCCCGCGAGATCGCCGGGGCCGGATCACCGGCCCTGATGTCGAGGACGAGCGCCGACCGGCGGTAGCGCTCCGGCTCGACGCGGCGAAGGGCAAGAAAGTCGTCGAGCAGGGCGGGGGGCAGGTTGTCGACACATGAGTACCCGAGATCCTCGAACAGCTTGCTCGCCTGGCTCTTGCCGGCCCCGGAGAGGCCGGAGATCACGATGAAGTGGTCGGCCGTCCCCGCATCGGCGCGCACGGATGCCGGCCCCGGGGTCGCAGCGGTGGTGGTGGTGGTGGTCTCGGCGGGTGCGCTCCGTGCCACGGTCCCCTCCTTCATCGAACGCAGTCCGAGTATAGCCGGGCGCCGATCCGTCCCATGGTCAGCCGGCCAGCGCGGCGCGCAACTCGCGCACGGTCGCCGATGCGGAGGCCCGCAGCGCCTCGAGGTCGTATCCGCCCTCCAGGGTGA
This sequence comes from Candidatus Limnocylindria bacterium, assembly GCA_036380455.1. Classification (GTDB taxonomy): domain Bacteria; phylum Chloroflexota; class Limnocylindria; order QHBO01; family QHBO01; genus JACDBZ01. The sequence goes on from DASVEQ010000063.1 coordinate 9,214, forward strand.
GCGCGATCCCGGGAAGCCCGAGCCGTCCAACGACGCCCGCCACCCCCGCGGCGACCGCCGCGTAGCCTTCCTCCGTGAGCTCGAGGTGCGCGAGCGGGTCGGCCCGGTGACCGTCGTAGCCGGCCGAGACGAGGATCGCCTCGGGGTCGAACGCCTCGATCGCCGGCAGCAGGTCGTCGACCCAGGCGCTGACGAACGCGTCATCCCGCGTACCGGGGTCGAGCGGCCGATTGTGCTTCGTGCCCCTGGCCTCTCCCTCGCCGATCTCGCCCACCCAGCCCGTGCCCGGATAGAGCGGCCACTGGTGCGTGGAGGCGTAGATCAGGTCCGGATCGGCGTCGAAGATCGCCTGGGTCCCGTCGCCGTGGTGGACATCCCAGTCCACGATCGCGATGCGGCGCGCCAGGCCCTCCGCCCGGAGGGCGGCGGCCGCGATGGCGATGTTGTTGAGGAGGCAGAAACCGCTCGCCCGCCCGCGCGACGCGTGGTGCCCGGGCGGCCGTGCGACGGCGAAGGCGACCGCGGCCTCCCCGGTCGCCGCGGCCCGGGCCGCCGCAACGCTGGCGCCGGCGGCCAGGCGTGCCGCCTGCCACGAGCCCGCCGCCACGTAGGTGTCGGGATCGAGCCACGCGCCTCCCTCCCTGTCGGCCCGCTCCAGGACCTCGAGGAGGGCTGGATCATGGACGGCGCCGATCTCCGCGTCGCTGGCAACGCCGGCCGCGACCTCCAGGAGAGCCGATCCGGCCGCGTCGCGGACACCGGCGGCCACCGCCTCGCGGCGCGCCGGCCGCTCCGGGTGTCCCGGGGCGTGGTGGACGTCCATCCGCGCGTCGGTGATGAGCCAGACCGGTCCCGACATCAGGATCGGCGGCGCGCCATCCGCATGACCTGGAGGGCGCCCTCGAAGAGCCCGTACATGATCAAGGAGAGGATCCCGGAGCTGATCGGGTCGCCGCCGGGCGTGATCACGATCGCGACCAGCACGATGATGATCACCACGAACCGCCGCCGGGCGGCGAGGAACGCGTAGCTCAGGATCCCGATCCGGTTCAGCAGCAGGAGGATGATCGGGAACTGGAAGGCGAGCCCGAACGCGATCATCAACGTCGTGACGAAGCCGATGTACTCCCCGAGATCGAGCATCGGCGGCACTCCGGGCAGCGACAGGTCGAGGAGGAACTCGAGCGCGTTCGGGATGATCACGTACCCCAGCCCGATGCCGAGCGCGAAGAAGGCGACCGCGACGAGCAGCAGCGGCCACACGACGCGACGCTCGCGGCGGGTGAGGCCGGGTGTGACGAATGCCCAGAGCTCGTAGAGGATGATCGGCATGGCCAGCGCCAACCCGATGAAGAGCGCGAGCCGGATCCGCACCCCGAGCCCTTCCAGGACGCGGAGCTGGATGACGTCGCTCCCCTCGGGCAGGGCGGCCAGCAGGAGGGTGAGCGCCGGTTCCGCGAGGAAGAAGCCGGCGGCCGCGGCGACGGCGACGGCGAGCGCCACGACGATGATCCGGCTCCTCAGCTCCTCGAGGTGTTCGATGAGGCTCATCGTCGCCTCATCGTTGCGGGGAACGATCGGGCCAGGAGGGGTGGGCGTCGTGGACATCACTTCACGCGGCGCCGTTCGTCGACGCCGGGATCCTGGCCTCGGCCAGGGTCAGCGGTCCGAGGGTTCGCCGGCGGGCCGCTCGTCCTTGGCTGGACGCTTCGGCTCGCCGCGCACGGATTCCTCGAGGTCGCTGGATGCCTTGCGGAACTCGCGGATCCCCTTCCCGACCGCGTTGCCGATATCGGGCAGCTTGCCGGGGCCGAAGATGATCAGGACGATCACCAGCAGCAGGATGAGCTCCATCGGTCCGGGAACCGGCATGTAATCACGAACCTCCGCTGTGAGCCGCGTGGGCGGCACTGGTGCCCGAGTGTAGCACCGCCTCCCGCATCCGGCCGCGGAGCTCCCCGGCCGCCGCCGCCGCCGCCGCCTGCCAGTCGGCGCCGGAGGATGCCTCGGCGATCACTCGCGACGCCGAGACGACGCCCGGTGCCCACGCGCCGGAGCAGGCACGCACCGCGGTTTCGAGGTCACCCCCCTGGGCTCCGACACCGGGCACGAGGAATCCCGGGCCCGGCACGAGCGCCCGCAGGCGCGCCAGCTCACCGGCTGCCGTCGCACCCACGACGAGGCCGACGCGGCCATCCGTCCAGCGCTCGGCGACCCAGCGCGCGACGTGGACGTGGATCGGCTCTCCGTCCGCCTCCAGCTCCTGGAGCCGCGGGGCGGACGGGTTGCTCGTTCGCGCGAGGACGTACACGATCCGCCCCGGATAGGCGAGGAACGGCTCGATCGCATCCTCGCCGAGATATGGGCTGAGGGTCACGGCATCCGCCTCGAGGCGTCCGAGCAGCCCGGCCGCGTATCGCTCGGCGGTGGTGCCGATGTCGCCGCGCTTTGCGTCGAGGATGCAGAGCGTAGTCGAGGGAACGTCGCGACGCACCCGTTCGAGCGCCGCCCATCCGGCCGCTCCGAACGCCTCGAAGAAGGCGACGTTGATCTTCACCGCCACGGCATGTTCGGCGGCCGCCTCGATGATCCCGCGCGCGAACGTTTCCACGCCGCGATGGTCGGCGGGCAGGCCAGCGGGCAGGCGCTCCGGGTGCGGGTCGATCCCCAGGCACAGCGGGGCGCCGAGCCGATCGTGGCCGGCGCGGAGACGCTGCAGCGGCGCAGTCATCCGGCCCGCGCCAGCTCGCGGGGCGGCACGCGCCGCGCGATCAGCGGGCTGTGCGCCGACGCGGCGAAGTCGACGACCCGGAGGCGCAGCCGCGGCATCCCGCCGAACGTGTCGCGCTCCAGCGTCCCGACCAGGTCGAGCTCGACGCCCGGCCCCGGAAGCGGCCGCTCCGGATCGTGCCCGAAAGCGATGGCGTCGATTGTCTCCAGCCCCCGCCGCATGCGGAAGGCGAGGTGGGCCTCGGTCGCTCCCACGCGCCGCACGTCCGTCACCGTCATGCCGGTCACCGCCAGCATCGGCTCCAGGTGGCCCGGGCCGTAGGGGGCCAACCGGTCGAGCTGGTCGGCGAGCTCCCAGTCGAGGTACCGCGCCGGCAGCACCAGGTCGACGACCTGGCGGCCCGGGGCGGCGCGCTCGCGTGCCGCATCCGTCGGATACGGCCGAGGAAGGGCCCCGAAGGCGCCCACGAACGCCTCCCACGCCTCGGGTAGCAGCGAGAACCCGCCCGCCGCCGCGTGGCCGCCGCGCTTCGTGAGATGGACCTGGCAGGCCTCCAGTGCGGACGCCACGTGGAAGTCAGCCGGCGCCCGGACCGACCCGCGGATCTCGGCGCCGACCGTCGTGGCGGCCGCGACCGGGCGGGCGAGGGCATCGGCGAGGCGCCCGGCCACCAGCCCGACCAGGCCCGGCGCCCAGCGGTCGTCGCGAAGGACGAGGGGGGCCACGCCCGGTGACGCA
>DASVEQ010000064.1:0-9892 GCA_036380455.1 Candidatus Limnocylindria bacterium
GCTCGCCCTCGGCGTCGGACTGGCCGTCGGCGCCGCGCTGCTGCTCGGGGGCCCGATGCACCCGCTGGCGCTGCTGCTGGGCGTCCTCGGGCTGATCTCAGTCGCCCAGGGCGTGCGCGGGGCGGATGCGCTCTGGACGGGCATGCTGGTCGCCGCGGTCAGCTGGACCGCGGCCTGGGCGATCTCCACCGGCTGACACGTCGGCCGAGTCATGACCGATCCTTCGTTCGGTTCGCACCGAACCACCGATAGACGCGACTTGACCGATCGAACGAGCGACGGGCAGCCAGCCGGAGTTGGCGGCGTTCGGCACGAGCCCGAATGGCTGAGGCTGGTCGGCGCGCGCTATTCCGGGAGGAACGTCCAAGCCACGGCGTAGGTGATGAGCGCAATCCCAAGGACCAGCAGCACCAGTCCAAGCCTGCGTCGTCGACTGAACAGCGCCCACACTGCGATCGCCGCGACGAGCAGAACGAGGATTGGCACGGCTGTCATGCCTGGCTGCGCATTCACCGGCCGGATGGTAGCCGTCGTTGAGGAGCCGGCGCCTGGCCGGATCTGGCAGGCACGCGCTCCTGCCACGGGCAAGTCATGCAGGTGAGGCCCGATCAGCCTGACCGCGGCGGACACGCGTGAACCGGGGTTGCCTCGGCAGCCGGTCCTGCCGGTTCCGCCCGCCGATCAATCGGCGAACCGTTCACCAGAGGCGTGTTCGAGCCCTGCGTGCGCCGATCCATCGGCGAACCGTTCACATCGGGGGCGCACAAGGGGAGCTCGTGAGATGCCTTCGCCGATGAATCGACGGTACCGCGCTTGGCGGCGATCTCCGGTGAAGCATTCGCCGATCCGTCGACGAACCGGCCGGATGGCCCGGGCTCGGACCGTTCAGGAGCCGACGCTCAGCCGGATCAAGCGCGGCCGAGCGTGGACGGCCGGCCTGCCGGCCGGCTCTGGTGCGCGAGGTCACGCGCTGCCTCGGCTCATGGCCGAGTCAGACGACGTCGTCGAGCTCCATCTCCTCGTCATCGGTCTCTTCGGTGAGCTTCAGCCACACGAACAGCCCGGCGAGGATGGTGAGCGGGATGACGATCATGGCCGCCAGGAGCGCGGCGATGCTGATGAGGAGGAACTTGACGGCCTTCATGAGAGGCTCCCCTACTGCTGCGGTGTCGCGCCGCTGGGGCTCGGCGCTGATGGCTGTCGCTGTTCAGGCGCGGAATGGATCATAGCCAAGATCTCGTCCTTGGTGAACTCGGACAGCTGGTGGCCCGCACCCCGCGATCCGGCGACCCCGAACAAGCGCAGCACGAACGAGCCCTCCTGCTCGAACAGGAAGACGTCGTGCGCCTTCTGCTGGTCGATGTAGGCCCCGATGATCCGCATGCCGAGCTCGTAGTAGTTGCTGAGCTCCGGATGCGGGACGTCCGCATCGGATGAGTCGCGCTTGGCGGCATTGGCCTCCATCAGCTCGGCGACCTGCTCATCGGTCAGCTCGTACGTCCGCTTCGCGGCGGATCCGAAGCTGTCCGAGTCGGATCCCCCCTGCTTCAGGCCGAGCCCCTGGAGCAGGAATCCACCTTCCAGCTCGAGCAGGAGCAGCTCCTTCAGCTGCTCCGAATCGGCGAAGGCGCCGACGCTGCGCAGGACCTCCTCCCAATCCTGCCGCGGGCTTCCGTCGTAGATCCGCATGGGCGCGCGCGATCCTCCGCTCCGCTCGACTGCCTGAGTCGCCCGAGCATACCCTTCACCGGCGTCAGGTCAAGGCCGATGCGATTCGCCCCGCAAGGCGCGCGTTGCCGACGATGAGCGCGATGTTCACGGCCAGCGTCCGTCCGCCCGAGATGCGGGCCACGAAGGCGAGCAGGTCCGGGGTGAGGGCCCCGCCGCCGATGCCGCGGCGCTCCGCATCCGCGAGCGCATCGACGATCCAGCCGTCGACCTCGCCGCGATCGATCGCGAGCTCGGCAGGGGGTGGCTGGACCACGAGGATGCCGCCGGCGCCCGGGACGGACCGATGCGCGGCGATGGTCGCGGCGGCCGCCTCCGGCGTGTCGACGCGATGCGGAAGCCGGAGGCCGGAGGTCATCGAGTAGAAGGCCGGCAGCTCGTCGACGCCGAAGCCGACGACCGGCACGCGGCGCGTCTCGAGCACCTCGAGCGTGGCCGGCAGGTCGAGGATCGACTTCGCCCCGGCGCACACCACGGCCACGGGGGTGGCGGCCAGCTCATCGATGTCGCTCGACACGTCGTGGCTGGTCGACGCGCCGCGGTGCACGCCGCCGATCCCGCCGGTCGCGAAGACGGCGATCCCCGCCAGGTGTGCGGCGCGCATCGTGGCGCTGACCGTGGTCGAGGCGAGCCGGCCGGCGGCCAGCAGCGGGCCGATGTCGCGCGACGCGCCCTTGGCGACGTCGCGCCGGGCATCGGCAAGTCGCTCGAGCAGCGCGCGGTCGGCACCGATCACGAGCCGACCGCCCTCGATGGCCGTCGTGGCGGGTACTGCGCCGGACTCGCGAATCGCGGCCTCGGCCGCGAGGGCCGTCTCGAGGTTGTGGGGAACCGGGAGGCCCTGCGCGAGGAGGCTCGACTCGAGGGCCACGACCGGAAGTCCGGCGGCCAGCGCTTCGCGCACCTCCTCCGAGATCGTCAGCCAGTCGGCGCTCATCGGCGGAGGATAGACGCGGATTCGCCGGGCACGCGGGCCTGCGCGCCAGGCTGGCGGGCAACCGCGGTCGCCAATGCCACACCGCGCGCGACGGCGTCGCGCAGCACCGGCTCGGTCGGCGGCCATGGCGCGCCCGCGAGCCCTGCGAGCAGCCCGGCCGCGAACCCGTCTCCGGCCCCCGTCGTATCGACCGCGGCCGGCCCCGCCGGGACATCCGCACGAGCGCGGACCGCGCCGATCCGCGCCTCGGCGCCGGTCGCATCGGTGATGGCCAGGCCAGGGAGGTCAAGCCCCGGCAGCAGCCGGTCCGCCTCCGCACGGTTGGCGACTACAAGGTCGGGGCGCACGATTGCGAGGCCGGCGCGCCATCGATCGATGAGGTGGTCGGGTACGGCACAACCGACCAGGATCCGGCGCCCGGGGTGGACGGTGAGCGGCTGGGCCAGCGGCGGGCCATCCTCCTGGAGGAGCGTATAGCCGGAGACAACGAGCCAGGCGTCGAGACCGATGGCGAGGTTCGCGCGCAAACCGAGCGGCGCCCGGTCGCTGAGCATCGACCGTTCGCCTCCATCACCGCCCAGCACGACCACGACGCCGCTGACCTCGGCGACGGCCTCGGAGCGCGTGACGCCATCTGCATCGAGGGCCGTTCGAAGGATGTCACCCGCGGCGTCGTCGGCGAGGGCACAGGCCAGGGTGACGTCCAGGCCCTGGCGAGCCAACCGCACGGCGAGGTTCGCACCCTGCCCACCAGGGCTCAGGCGGATGGCTGCGGGCACGTCGGCGCCCATCTCCATCGGCATCGCGGGGCGTACGTGCACGTCCAGGATGGCGTCGCCGATCACCACGATGGCCGGCACTGCCCGACTGCTCCCAGCAGTCAGATCGGGCGGATCGGTCGGTTGCCGTGGCACCCGACTGCTCCCAGCAGCCGCATCGGGCGGATCGGTCGGTTGCCGTGGCAGGTGACTGCTCTCGGCGGGTGGATCGGGGGGATCGCGAGGCTGCTCCGGGGGCGAGGTCACGGCAGCGGTCGGCGGGACGCGTAGCCCTCGCGAGTGGTGTGCCACCAGGCCAGCTCAGGGTCGTCGAGCCGCCAGCAGAGCCACGCCGGCTCACCGTCGCGCACGGTCGGGAAGTCGACAAGCCCGGTCTCGAGGTCACGGACGACGACGCCCAGCGACTCGAGGTACTCGAGCAGGCTGCGGACCTGCGCCCGATGCTCGGCGGTGTCGGACTCGAGGCGCCCCTGCGCGTCGCTGGGTGCGTGCGCGCGGTCACCGAGGTGCCGGTGCAGGGCCTGGTGTGAGGCATCGGCACGGTGACGCGCGACGGCCAGCTGCAGCAGCACGGCGCGGACCTGGGGCAGCATGGCGCGGGCCTCGGCGACGGTGTAGACGGGCTCGGCGGGCATGGACAGCCGCGATGGTAGTGCTAGGATCGCCCCCCGGACGGGCCTGCTCCGCACCGCGACGGCGCCCGTTCGGTCCGCCGGAGGTGACGCGCGAAGCGCCATGACCGACGAGGTGACCCGCGGCTCCCGCGGGATGAACGACGAGGCCCCTGCCGGAGCCGATCCCTCCACCGCCTACGACGACTTCAGCCTGCCCAGCTACGTCGGCCTGCCCAGCTTCCAGAAGCTGCCCTGGATGACCGATGCGGACGAGCTGGCCCGGCGCGCGCCGGACGTGGCCATCGTCGGCGCGCCGTTCGACGACGCGGTGAGCCATCGGCCCGGGGCGCGTTTCGGCCCGCGGGCGATCCGCCAGGCGAGCTACCACTCCGGCGCCATCAACTCGCTGCAGCTCGATATCGAGCCGTACGACTGGATCGACGTCGTGGACGCGGGCGACGCGCCGGTCACGCCGATGGACCTCGAGCGCGGGCACGCGGTGATCCGGCGGAAGGTGCTGGATGTCGCGCGGTCCGGCGCGATCCCGATCGTGCTCGGCGGCGACCACTCGATCACCTTCCCGTCTGCCTCCGCGGTCGCGGAGGCCGTCGCGCCGCGCGGCCTCGGGATCGTGCACTTCGACGCCCACGCCGACGCGGCGAACTCGACGTGGGGCAACCTCCGCTCGCACGGCACGCCCATGCGGCGGCTCATCGAGTCCGGCGCCGTGGCCGGGCGCAACTTCGTGCAGGTCGGCCTGCGCGGCTACTGGCCGGGACCCGAGACGCTCGGCTGGATGCGCGAGCAGGGAATGCGCTGGCACCTCATGACCGAGATCGAGGAACGCGGCGCCGAGGCGGTGGTCGCCGACGCGATCGACCAGGCGCTGGACGGACCCCAGGTCATCTACCTGTCGGTCGACATCGACGTGATCGACCCCGGCATGGCGCCCGGCACCGGCACGCCCGAGCCGGGTGGGATGCTGACCCGTGAGCTGTTGCGGGCCATCCGGCAGGTCGTCGGCCGCGTGGAGCTGGCAGGCATGGACGTCGTCGAGGTGGCACCCCCCTTCGACCATGCCGAGGTGACCGCCGCGGCGGCGCATCGGTGCGTCCTCGAGGCCGTCAGCGCGATCGCCGCACGGCGACGGGACGCCGGCGGACCACGGCGGATGCACGTGGGTGGCAGCGTCGAGTCGTCCGGCGGGGGCTGAGCCTCAGCCACCAGCCTTGCGGAAGGAGGTCGTGGCCACGACCTCGCCGTTGCGTGTCGCGGTGAGCGTGTAGTCGCCGGCCGGCAGCCCCCCGGCCTGGAACTCGCTGTAGTAGTAGCCGTCCCCGCCGCCCTGGAGCGCGTACGGGAAACCGTCTATCCTGCCGGACGGGCCGTCGAGCAGCGCGTTGATGACGTCGCCGGCGTTCGCCTCGGTGAAGCGCACGAGTGCGGTGAACGAGCCGGCGTTCGGGCGGAGCGTGCCGAGCGGCTCGTTGCACCGCGAGCCCGAGATCGAGCGACAGGCGAGCACCTCGGCCTCGAATCCATCGTTCGCGGTGACGGACGTCGCGGTCGGTTGCGTGGGTGTCGGCGTCGCATTCGGGCTCACGGTCGGGATCGGCGTCGCCGCAACCGACGGCGAGGGGCTCACCACGTCCCCGCCGACGTCCCCGACCAGGATCGAGGGCCGCGGCGAGGGCGTGAGGACGGCTTCGCCGGTCGACCGCGGCCAGAGGAGGACGACGGCGAGGACGAGCAGAGCCGCCGCCATCGGCCATCGGTATCGGGCCAGCGCCGTGGGGTCCATCGTGCGGTCCCTCCCTGCAGACCACGGGCCAGCACCGCGCGCCCGCCTAGGTCAGTCGACTCCGATCCGAATCCCGTGCGCCGGCTCGCCGTTCCGCAGCAGCTCGACGGTGTACTCGCCCGGCGGAAGGCCGGTGAATCCCTGCCGCGCGTACCCGGTGCAATCGGCCGTGCAGCCGAACGGCGAGTTGCCGAGGACGAACTCGGAGTCGGCCACCGCGGCGCCGTCCTGGCGCAGGACGAGGAGCAGCGTGTCGCTCCCCGATGCGCCGGAGAAGCCGACCCAGGCGACGAAGGAGCCCCCGCTGAAGAACTCGGCCTCCTGCGCACACCCTTCGAACGACATCTCGTTCGTGGCGCACGCCTGAACCTCGAACATCGCACCATCGTCGAAGACGACCGGCTCGCCGCTCGCCAGCGGCTCGCCGCTGCCGCCCGCGTCCGCGCTCGCCGGCGCGCTGGGTGCCGTCGAGGGTGCCGTGCTCACCTGGGGAGCCAGGCTGGCACTCAGCGACGGCGACGGGGACTCCTGCGCCACGCCGCCATTGCCACTGAACACGCCGGCCAGCACGGCGCCACCGAGGAGGGCGAGGACCCCCAGGGCGAGGAACCCGAGGATCGCGAAGGCCCCGGCTCCCGACGCGCGTCGCTCCGGCTCCTGCTGCCACTCGTCGTACTCGTAGGGATAGTCGCCGCCCTCGTCGTCGTACGCCGGATCGGCGTAGTTGTCGACCCGCGCCGGCTCCGGTTCGTAGGCGGCCTCCTCGTCCCGGGATGCGGCCCACGACGCTCCCGCGGCAGCCGTGCCGGCGGCCGGGGTGCCCCACTCGTCGCGGTCTCGGGTGACTTCGGCACGTTCCGCGTCGCGTAGGCGTGCCTCGCGCGCCGCGGCTGCGGCCGCCGCCTCGTCGAAGTGATCCGCCCTGCGGCCGGCGCCGGGATCCGCCGACCGGCGCGCGGCCTGCGCATCGGTCGGCTCCGGCTGGAACCGCTCGTACGCGCCGGATGGATCGTCGGCGCCGCCTCCGCGCCGGTACGGCTCACCGCCGGAGCGTCGGGCGCGGATGCGCTCCTGCAGCTCGTCGCGGTCCATGCCGCGCGGCCGGATGCGGGCATCCGACGGAATCGCCGATCCGCACTGCGTGCAAAACGCGGCGGGAGGCGTGGAGCGGTGACAGGTCGGGCAGCGGATCTCGCCCGGCTTGGGGGTCGCCATGACCCGCGCATTGTGCCTGCCCCCGGCGGCGATTGCACGCCGCACGCGTCCGGCTACACTGCCTCGCCCATGCGCCGCATCAACGTCGTCGGCACGAGCTGCTCCGGCAAGACGACCCTCGCCCGTGATCTCGCCGGCCGGCTCGGCCTGCCCCATGTCGAGCTCGATGCCCTGTTCTGGGGCACCGACTGGACCCCGGTCCCGCCCCAGACCTTTCGGACCCGCCTCCGTGACGCGCTGGCCGCCGATGCGTGGGTTGCCGACGGCGGCTACGCGTCGATCCGCGACATCACATGGTCACGCGCCGACACGATCGTGTGGCTCGATTACCCGATGCGGACCGTGCTCGCCCGATGGGCACGCCGGACGATCTCCCGGATCAGGACGCGCGAGGAGTTCTGGCCCGGCACCGGCAATCGGGAGAGCGTGCGGAACGCGCTCAGGCGAGACGGCCTGCTGTGGTGGATCCTGTCGACCCATCGCCGGCGACGCCGATCGATGGCGGCCGCCAGCCGGCAGCGGACGGACCTGGGCTGGGTCCGGCTGCGCTCCCCGGCCGATGCGGAGCGCTGGCTGGCCGAGATTCAGGCCCCCAGCCCGTCGATGACCACCGGCGCCGGCGCATCCGCCCGGAACCCGTAGCCGATCGGCGAGGGGTGCAACCCTTCAGAGCTCGTCGCCGCGGGGACCCCAGAAGCCGAGGGCTCGCCTCTGCAGCGAGACGAAGCGGACGGCGGGGACATGCCGATGACGGAGCCGAGCGCGACACCGGCCCCGAGCGGCAACCGGGCCGTCACGCCCCCCGACGCTTCCACTCGCTACCGTCCACGAAGCGCTCGCGCTTCCAGATCGGCAACCGCTCCTTGATCGCCTCGATCACGAAGCGGTTCGCCTCGTACGCCTCCGCGCGGTGAGCCGATGCGGTCACGATGGCGACTGCCGCATCCCCGATCGGTACCGCGCCGTGGCGGTGCGCGACCGCCGCGGCAACCGGCCAGCGGCCCTCCGCCTCGGCTGCGATCTCGGCGAGCACGGCTTCGGCCATCTCGGGGTATACCTCGTAGTCGAGCTCGACGACGGTGCGCCCGTCGTCGGACGTGTCGCGGGCACGGCCGGCGAACGTGACCACCGCTCCGTGGCCCGGGCCGGCCACAGCCGCCTCGAGCGCGTCGAGGTCGATCGGCCCGTCGACGAGCAGGGCGGTCGCGCCGCCGCTCACCGGGGGCAGGAAGGCGATCACGTCGTCATCGGCCAGCCTGTCGTCCCATGCCGCATGGACGCCGTTGCGCGCGCCGCGCACGTACGGCCGATGCGGGTCGAGCGCCGGGAACCGCACGGCGAGAGCGGACCAAGCATCCGTGAGTCGTGCGCCGGCGGGGAGGACGAGCTCGCAGCGGTCGGCCGCCAGCTCCCGCAGCTGGGCGAAGCAGCGCACGGTGATCCGCATCGGCCTACACCGGGACGCCGGTGAGGTAGCTGAGGCTGGCGCCCGCAATCGACCCGGCCATGATGAGCGCCAGGCCGATGTACAGCAGCCCGGTCGAGGCCTGGAGCGACGCGGCGTGCGAGGCGAGGATGGCGAGCACCGTGGCGACCAGCGGCAGGATGATCCCGGCCGCCAGCCGCAACCAGGTCAGCCAGGCGAGGTCGCCGTCGAGTGGATCTCGCCCGACGACCAGTAGGGCAAGCGCGAAGGCCACTCCCTGGAGCACCAGAGCGCCGGCGAGGAGAACCATCATCCGCCGCAACGGCGCCGGGGAGAGCTTCGGCGTCACGAGGTACCAGTGGCCGAGCAGCATGGCGGCGTTCACGGCACCCAGGGCAAGCGCCGCGAGCACGAGCTGGCTCGCGAAGAGGGCGACGTGGTCGGTCCCGCCGGCGGCAGCCAGCACGACGAGGGCGACGAGCCCCACGATCCCCACGCCGATCCCGAACCAGGCGCGCGGCCAGCCGGCGATCGACGCGGCGAGGTACGCGACGCAGCCTCCGGCGAAACCGATGGCCAGCGGCCGTCGCAGGTCGGCGGTCGCCGATGCCGCCACCCCGGACGGCAGCGACAGCTCGCTGATCACGAGGATCCCGGCGAAGACGACGAGCAGCCAGGCCATGAACAGCCGGTAGCCACGGGTCGTGCCGCCGAGCAGCTCGGTGCCGCCGACGACCAGCAGGGTCCCCGAGCTAAGGGCGGCCCAGAAGATCCAGTTGACGAAGGGAAGCGCCTCGATCTGCATCGGGGGCGTCAGGCCGCTCCCCGCTGCGGCGCCAGCGAGCCGGTGAGCCCGATCTCCACCCAGCCGTCCGTCAGCCGCACGGGGTGCGTCTCAACCGGCTCGGTGGCCGGGGGCACCACCGCGGCGCCGGTACGCACGTCGAAGCAGCCTCCGTGCCACGCGCAGACGAGCACGCCGTCGCGCGGGTCGAAGCCGGCCTCGGAGAGCGGGAAATCCTTGTGCGAGCAGTTGTTCTGGACCGCGAAGAACTCGCCCTCGTGCCGCACGAGCACGACCGGCGTGCCGTCGATCTCCACCGGCATCAGCTCCCCGTCGCGCAGCTCGTCGGTGCGCAGGACGCGTGCGAAGCGCACGGTGCTCCCGTCGAAGAGGTGGCCGGAGGTTCTCATCGGGTGGGCGTCTCGGCCACTGCGTGGCCGAATATTCGCGGGATGGTTGCCCGGGCCAAGCAAACGCATGCCGCAGCGGTGGTTGCCTGTTGGCGGTGTCCGTGGGGTGAGAATCCGGCCACTGAGTCTCCGATACGCCCGCCCGCCGAGAAGGACGACGCCCCCGTTGGGCAGCGGGTGCACCGGCGCGACACGCGG
>DASVEQ010000065.1:0-28021 GCA_036380455.1 Candidatus Limnocylindria bacterium
ACGCGTGGCGCTTACGCCGCAGATCGCCGCTCAGCTGATCGCGGATGGCGCCGAGGTGCTGGTCCAGTCCGGCGCCGGCGAGGCATCCTCGAATACCGATGACGCATTCCGCGAGGCCGGCGCGAAGATCGTGCCGGCGGCGGTCGTCAGCAGCGGGAAAAATTTCGGCAGTCGCTCGGCGGCGATGAGGACGGCCTTGTAGCCGCCGACCGTCGCCTGGCTGGACAGCGTGTCCATCGATTGGGCGCGGGTGATGCGCGGGATGGCGTCCATGCTGATGGCGGTCACGCCGCGCTTCGCGAGCGTCTGCGCGTACTCCGGCCGGGCGAGCGTCCCCAGCGTGCCGATCAGGATCGTGCCGTCGCGGAGCATCTCGACCTCCTCGTCGGACGGCCGGCCGACGCGGAGGACCATGTCGGCCTGGCCGTAGAGCGCGGCGACGTCCGGGACGATGGTGGCGCCCGCATCGCGGTACGCCTCGTCGAGATTGCCGGACGCCTCGCCGGCGCCGGACTGGACCAGGACCTCCACGCCGTCGCCGATGAGCTGGCCGGCGATCTGTGGTGTGAGGGCGACGCGCGTCTCGCCTTCGGCGGTCTCGCGCGGGACGGCGATCTTCATCGGAGGTTCGGTCTCTTCGGGGTGGGCATTCACGAACGAACCGCCGCAGCTCTGGTGCAGGCGCGTGGCGGTCCGGAGCCCGAGTGTAGCAGGGACCGGGGTGGCGGGCGGAACGACCGATCGCGAGCTCGCCCGCCCGTCAGCGAGTATCGCGTTCGTGATCGATCTGGTGACGGTAGCGGAGGCCCGCCCCGGAAGCGGTGACACGATCACGCATCGGCTAGGCTGGAGGCGCCGATGTCACTCGTCGTCGACTCGATCACCAAGCGCTTCGGGGACGTTCTCGCCCTGGACGGCGCGACGTTCAGCGTCGAGCCCGGCCGGATCTTCGGCCTTCTCGGGGCGAATGGTGCCGGCAAGACCACCTGCATGCGCATCGTCCTCGATATCCTGCGCGCCGATGCCGGCCGCGTGACCTGGCGGGGTGGCGAGAACACGGCGCTCCCCCGCCGGACATGGGGATACCTGCCCGAGGAGCGGGGCCTGTACCCGCGGATGAAGGTCGGCGAGCAGCTGCGGTTCTTCGCCTCGCTGTATGGCGTTCCCGATGCCGACGCGCGGCGAGAGATCGACGAGTGGCTGGAGCGCTTCCGGATTCCGGATTACCTCGACCGCAAGGTGGAGGAGCTGTCGAAGGGCAACCAGCAGAAGATCCAGTTCATCGCCGCCATCCTCCACGACCCTGACGTGCTGATCATGGACGAGCCCTTCACCGGCCTCGACCCGGTGAACGTCCGGCTTCTCAAGGAGGCATTCCTCGAGATGCGTGAGCGGGGCAAGACGCTGATCTTCAGCACGCACCAGATGGAGACGGTCGAGGAGCTGTGCGAGGCGATCGCGATCGTGGATCGAGGGCGAGTGGTGGTGAGCGGGGCGGTCCGCGACGTGAAGCGCGGGATGAATCGACAGGTCGTGCGACTGGCCACCGACGGCGACGGCCGCGGCGTCGAATGGCTCAGCGAGCTGCCCGGCGTCTCGATCACCGCCGAGCGGGCCGACTACGTCGAGCTGCGAGTGCCCGCGGACCGCGACCCGGAGACGATCCTGCGCGCCGCACTCGACCGCGGCGACCGGGTGATCCACTTCGAGATCGCTGAGCCGAGCCTGGAGGAGATCTTCATCGAGCACGTCGGTCGCAGGGCCGTCGACGAGGCGGAGCAGCACCTGGCCACGACCGGGCGCGGAGGCCGTGCGTGAAGGACGTTTTCCCGAACGCGGTCCATGTCGCGCGCCGCGAGTACCTCTTCCGTGTCCGTGGCCGCGCGTTCAAGATCACCACCGCCCTGCTGGCCGTGGCCGTCGTCCTGGTGGCGATGGTGCCCACGATCCTCGCGGCGGTCGGCGTGGCGGACCCGCCCGAGATCGGCGTGCACGTCGACGCCGACGACCTGTCCGCCGATCCGGTCCTCGCGATCCAGACCGTCCTGCTTGCCGCGGCCGATCCGGGCGCCGTCATCGACGGCGAGGTTCCCGAACCGAGCGGCGATCCGGACGACCGGGCCAGGGTGCGGCGGGTCGACGACCCGGACGACGCCGCGCAGCAGGTGCGCGACGGGGACCTGGACGGCCTGCTTCTCGTCACCCGCGGCGGGGACGGCGACCTGGCGTTCGAGTACGTGAGCGGGGCGAGCCCGACGAACCAGACACGGCTGCTCGTCACGCAGGCGGCCAGCGCGCTTGCCATCAGCGACCGGCTCGAGCGCGCCGGCATCTCTTCCGGCGACAGCGCCGAGCTGTTCGCACCACCCGACTTCACAGCGACGCCTGCGAACCCGGACGACGCCCGGAACGAGGAGGACTTCGGCGGCTCGTTCATCCTTGCCTACGCCGTCGTCATCCTCACCTTCATGGCCATCCTCACCTACGGCAACTGGGTCGCCCAGAGCGTCGCCGAGGAGAAGTCCGGTCGGGTGATGGAGCTGCTGATCACCGCAGCCACGCCCAGGCAGCTGCTCACCGGCAAGGTGCTCGGAACCGGCGCCGCCGGGTTGACCCAGTACGTGGTCATCGTCGCGGCGGTGATCGTCGGTCTGATCGCGAACGGGCCGGTCTCCGAGATGCTCGACGTGGCCGGCAGCGCCCCGATCGCGCTGCCCCCGCTCGAGCCGATCATGATCGTCTCCTTCGGCCTGTTCTTCCTGCTCGGCTTCATCCTGTACTCGACCCTGTACGCCGCGGCCGGCTCGATGGTGAGCCGCATCGAGGACGTCCAACAGGCGGTCGGCCCGCTCATCTTCCTGGCCATGGGCGGCTACTTCGCCGCGTTCGGCGGCCTCAACGACCCGGACGCCGGCTGGGTCCAGCTCCTATCGGTCATCCCGTTCTTCAGCCCGTACCTCATGCCGGCACGGATGCTCCTCACCAGCCCGTCCCTGGCGGAGATCGGCCTCGCGCTGGTGCTCCTGGGACTTGCGGTCGTGCTGGCCATCTGGCTCGCGTCGCGGATCTACAGCGCGGGCGTGCTCATGTACGGCCAGCGCGTGGGCATCCGCACGATCCTCCGCGCGACGCGCGTCGCGCGCTGATCCTTAACCGGCGCATCACGTCGGATTGACCTTCGTGGGCCATGGTGGCGCCATGGTCATCAATGTCCCGATCCGGCCTTCCGTCGCTCCCGCAGCCGATCCGGCGCGGGCCGCGCGACTGGACCACGACCTGGCTGAGGCGAGCGCGTTGCTCGAGCGACTTCTGGCCGCCGAGGACCGCATCGGCCTGGTCTTCCCGGTGATGGACGACGCACGGCGCTTCCTCGCGCGCCGAAGGCGCGAGCTGCGCTGACCCACTCGCACCCGGCTATCGTGGTCGAGTGAGCGAGACCGTCCACACGTTGGACGCTGACCGCCGGATCGAGATCGTCCTCGGCGACATCACGGACCAGGCGGTCGACGCCATCGGCAATGCGGCCAACGAGGCCCTGCGTGGCGGCGGCGGGGTCGACGGGGCGATCCACCGGGCCGCCGGGCCGGGCCTGCTCGCCGAGCTCCGCGAGCGTTATCCACACGGCACACCGACCGGCACCGCGGTGGCGACCGACGGCCATGACCTTCCGGCGCGATGGGTGCTCCATGCGGTCGGGCCGATCTGGCGCGGCGGAGACCATGGCGAGGAACAGCTGCTCGCGGACGCGTATCGGTCCTGCTTGCGCCTGGCCGATCAGCTCGGCGCGACCTCCGTGGCGTTCCCGGCGATCAGCATGGGAATCTACGGCTACCCGGGCCCGGAAGGCGCTCGGGTCGCGCTGCGAACCGTCGCGGAGCACGTCGGCGGCCGGACGAGCATCCTCCTGGTGCGGTTCGTCCTCTTCAGCGACGAGACGTTCGACCTCTTCGCCGATGCGCTCGCTGCGCTCACCTGACCCCGCCTCAGCCTGACGGAGCCGGCGTGGCCGTTGGCTCCGGCGTCGCCGCCGATGGGACGTTTGGCGCTTCGGCGCGCCGGGCATCCGGGCGAACTCCCCACGCAGTAGGATCAGGCTGATGGAGGGCACCCCGAGCGACGCGGTCATCAGCACCCGCGGCCTGACGAAGCACTACGGCACGGTCGAGGCGCTCACCGACCTGGATCTCGAGGTGCGACCCGGCGAGATCTTCGGGTTCCTCGGCCCGAACGGGGCCGGGAAGTCGACGATGATTCGCACCCTCCTCGGCTTCCTCCACGCCACGCGGGGTTCGGCACGGGTGCTCGGCATGGACGTGGCCACCGAGTCGGTCGACATCCGGCGGCTGACCGGTTACCTCCCCGGCGGTATTGCGCTGTACGACTCGATGACCGGCCACCAGGTGCTCGACTACCTCGTCCGGCTCCAGGGTCGGCAGCCGTATCGGCGGGCATTGCTGGTCGAGCGGCTCCAGATGCCGGACGCCGATCTCCGCCGACGGGTGCGCGACTACTCGCGGGGGATGCGGCAGAAGATCGGGGTCATCCAGGCGCTCCAGCACGACCCGGAGCTCGCGATCCTCGACGAGCCGAGCGAGGGGCTGGACCCGCTGATGCAGCAGGCGTTCTACGGCATCCTCACGGACCTTCGCGCCGAGGGCCGCACGATCTTCTTCTCCAGCCATGTCCTCTCCGAGGTGGAGCGGGTCTGCGACCGGGTCGCCATCATCCGCCACGGACGGCTCATGGCGGTGCACGAGGTCCGCGAGCTGCTCGCCCGCCGGCGGCGGCGAGTGTCGATCCAGTGGCGCGGCGCCGCCCCGGACCCGACCACGCTGCCCGGGCTGAGCGACGTGGTCGTCGATGGCGACCGGCTGTTCGGGACGCTCCACGGCGACGTCTCCGAATTCGTCCGCGCCGTCGCCTCCCCCTCGCTCGAGGACCTGACGATCGAGCCGGCCAGCCTGGAGGAGGCCTTTCTCGAGTACTACGCCGATGACACGACACCCGAGCCGATGGAGCGGGAGGTGGCCTCGTGAACCTTCCACTCCTGGGACGGACGCTGGCGTGGCAGCGGACCCGATGGGTCATCGTCACGCTCGCGATCTTCGGCTGGGGCGTGCTGATCCCGGTGATCTACGTGGCGTTTTCGGACGCGATCCGCGACCTGGCGAACTCGGGTGCCTTCCCGCAGGAGCTGTTGAACTTCGGCTCGGGCTCGCTCTTCTCGCTGCCGGGCGCCGTGACCCTCGGCACCCAGCATCCGATCGCCATCGCGCTGCTGTCGGTCTTCGCGATCGAAGCCACTGCGACCGCGGTCGCCGGCGAGCGGCAGCGTGGCACGCTGGAGGTGATGCTGTCGCGTCCGGTCTCGCGGGTGACCGTCTACCTGACGCTGCTCGTCGGGCTGCTGCTCGTCATCGGCGTCGTGCTGGCGGCACTCATCGGCGGCTTCCTGACCGGGGCGGCCATCCAGGGCGTCCTCGACGAGCTGCCGTTCGATCGGATCCCGATGGTCTGGCTGAACGGCTTCCTGCTGTGGGGCGCGTTCGCGACCTTCGGGCTGGCGGCATCGGTCAGCTTCGATCGCCCTGGCCCGGCCATCGGGCTGACGCTGGCGTTCGTGATGCTGAACTACTTCTTCGAGATCCTTGGTTCCCTGTGGCGCGAGGCCGAGTGGACGCAGGAGTACTCGCTGTTCCACCACTTCCAGCCGACCGAGATCCTCGCGGGGGCGGTCGCCCCCGCGGACCTCGTCATCTGCGCGATCGCTCTCGTGATCCCGATCGTCTACGCGCTCGTCGTCTTCCCGCGCCGGGACCTCGCGGCCCCGGCCTGAGGGTCAGGCGGGCGCGCCCTCGAGCGCGTATGCGACCGCCTCGTCGGCCGTCATCCGCATGCCCTCCTCCCAGCTGCCCGCCGTCTCCGGGCTCTCCAGCAGCGGTACGGGATCGAAGCCGAGCGCGACGCGGTTCGGCGGGTTGAGGCCGGTGCCGGTCCGTCGTTCCAGGTTGCTCACGGCGCCCGACAGGCGCGCCGCGCGGTCCCGATCGCCGGTTCGCTCCGCGTGGAGCGCAAGGGCGTCGAGGACAAGGACGTATCCGGTCACGTCGCCGGCGTCGCGGAAGATGCGGAGCGAGGTGGTGAGCCGCTCGTGGGCCATCGGCAGGTCACCGGTACGCAGGTCCAGGAGTCCCAGCGTGTACGTGCACCAGCCGGTCATGAACGTGTCGTCGGCCTCGAGGAAGATGGCCAGCGCTTCGCGGGCATCCTCCTGCGCCCGTTGGAATTCGGCCGAGCCCACCGGCGGGTTCTGGGTCCAGACCACGTTCGCCTCTCCCCACAGGGCCTGCGCCATGCCGAGACGGTCGCCGATCTCGCGATAGATCTCGATGGCCTCCCGCATGTGCGCCGCGGCACGATCGAGGCGCTCCGGCGTGAACCGACCCTCGGCGACGTTGCCCCAGTACGTATCGGTGAAGGCAAGCGAGTACAGCGTCCACGCCTCGCCGGCCCGGTTGCCGAGCCGTCGCTGCAGCTCGAGCGCCCGCTCGTAGAAGCCGCTCGCAAGCTGCCCGTCGCCCGTCCAGTAGGCGAGCCCTCCGGCCGCGTCGAGCGCGCGGACCAGGCAGTCGGGGTGCTCGCCGGCCTGGGGCAGGTCGATCGCGGACCGGGCCCGCTCCAGCCCTTCGGCGAGGTATCCCCGCATCTGCCAGAAGCGCCAGAGCGCGGCCACCATGCGCATGGCCGTCTCGACGTTGCCGGTCTCGATCACCCAGGCGTGCGCCGCCCGCAGGTTGTCGTGCTCCTCGGCCAGCCGGTCGAGCCAGAGCCGCTTCTCGGAGCCCATCAGCGCGGGCTGCACCCGCTCGGCAAGGTCCAGGTACCACTCGGCGTGGCGGTCCCGCAGCTCGGCGCGCCGGCCCGACTGCTCGAGGCGTTCGGCGGCGTACTCGCGGATGGTGTCGAGCATGCTGAACCGGATCTCGCCACCGGGAGCGTCGGTGCGACGGATGAGGCTCTTGTCGACCAGGGAGGAGAGACAGTCGAACACGTCGAGGTCCGGCTCCGAGCAGACGGCCTCGATCGCCTCGAACGTCGCGCCGCCGACGAAGAGCGCGAACGCGGCAAAGACGCTGCGATCGCCGTCGTCGAGCAGGTCGTAGCTCCACTGGATCGCGCCCCGCAGGGTCTGTTGTCGCGCGGGGAGGTCTCGGGAGCCGCCGGCGAGGAGTGTGAGGCTCTGTCCGAGCCGATCGAGCATCGCCTGCGGCGTCAGGAGCTTGATGCGTGCGGCGGCCAGCTCGATGGCCAGTGGCAGGCCGTCGAGGCGGACGCAGAGCTCCGCAACGGCCGGCGCATTCTCGTTCGTGACGGCGAATGACGGCACGGCAGCCCGCGCACGATCCACGAAGAGCGCCACCGACTCGTACTGCGACAGCGCCGCGAGGGGCGGCAGGCGAGACGGGTCGGGCACGTCCAGCGGCGGCACGGGATACTCGTGCTCGCCGTAGACGTGGAGCGGGCTGCGGCTGGTGACCAGGACGGAGAGGCGCGGTGCCGCCGCAAGCAGCTCCGCGATGGCCGACCCGGCGTCGAGGATCTGCTCGAAATTGTCGAGCACCAGGAGCGCGGTCCGCTCGCTGAGATGGGACTTCAGCCGCTCCATCGGCTGCGCGCCACCCCGGTCCGGGAGCCCGACCTCGTGCGCGATCGTCGGAAGCACGAGGTCCATCTCGCCGATGGGCCCCAGCGGGACGAAGGTCACGCCGTCGGGGTACTGGTCCACGACCGAGGCGGCCACCTGGAGCGACAGCCGCGTTTTGCCCGTTCCGCCGGGGCCGGTCAGTGTCACGAGACGGTTGGACCCGAGCAGGGCGGAAACCTCGGCGATCTCCTCGTCACGCCCGAGGAAGCTGGTCGCCTGGACCGGCAGGTTGTTGGGCGTCGTCCCGATGGACTGGATCGGCGGAAATTCGGCCTGCAGCCCGTCGATCACGAGCTGGCTGAGCTCCTCGGCGGACTCGAGGTCGCGGAGGCGATGGGGGCCGAGCGCAAGGAGCGAGACACCATCCGGCAGGGAGTCGACCACCAGCGACCGGGTCGCGGCGGACAGGAGAACCTGCCCGCCGTGCGCCAGGTCCGCGATCCGTGCCGCCCGGTGCACCGCCACCCCGACATAGGTATCGTCCTGGACGGCAGCCTCGCCGGTGTGCATGCCGATCCGGATCCGAACGTCGAGCCCGTCCGGCCACGACTCGGAGGCCAGCCGTCGCAGAGCCTCCGCCGCAGCCGTGACCGCACTGCTGGCGGAGGGGAAGGCGGCGAAGAACGAGTCCCCCTCGGTCCCGACCTCGACGCCGCCCTGGGCCGTGAACGCATTGCGCATCAGGACGCGGTGACGGGCCAGGATGCCCGGCCACTCCGCCTGGCGCTCCTGCGCAAGGCGAGTCGACCCCTCGATGTCGCTGAAGAGGAACGTGACGGTACCGGCCGGTAGCTCGGGCATGGCCCCCCGAGTTTGGGGCGCCCGAGGGCCGCTGCGCAAGTGAAAGAAGGCCAGTAGGCTGCGCCGATGCGCTTACTGGCCCGTGCCCTCGCCGACCGTCCGGTGCTGGCCGCCACCCTCGGCGCCCTCACCATCGCCTTCTCCGCGATCTTCGTCCGCCTGGCGGACGTGACCCCGGCGACCGCCGCCATCTTCCGCTGCGCCTACGCGCTGCCACTTCTGGGTGTCCTCGCCTGGTACGAGCGCCGCCGGTACGGGCCGCGGGCGGCGGGACAATCGCGCCTGGCATGGATCGCCGGCGCCTTCTTCGCCGCCGACCTCGTTCTCTGGCACCACGCGATCCAGCAGGTGGGTGCGGGCCTCGCCACCGTGCTGGGCAACACCCAGGTCGTCTTTGTGCCGCTCGCCGCGTGGCTCATCCTTGCCGAGCGGCCGGGCGCCCGAGTGGCGGCCTCGGTGCCGGTGGTGATGATCGGGGTCGTCCTCATCTCCGGAATCGTCGGCGGCGGGGACGCCTATGGTCGGGACCCGGTCCTCGGGGTCCTGTTCGGCATCGGTACCGGGCTGGCGTACGCCGGCTTCCTGCTCGTCCAGCGGCGCGCCAACGCCGACCATCGCCGGCCGGCGGGGCCGCTGTTCGACGCCACGCTCTCGGCGGCGGCCTTCTCGCTCCTCATCGGCCTCCCGCTCGGGGAGGTGGACCTCGTGCCGAGCTGGCCCTCGCACGGCTGGCTGCTGCTGCTGGCCATCGGCGTCCAGGTCGGAGGCTGGCTGCTCATCAGCATCAGCCTGCCGCGGCTTCCGGCGGCGATCACCTCGGTCGTGCTCACCCTCCAGCCCGTGGGATCCGTGCTTCTCGGCATCTGGATCCTGTCGGAGGCGCCATCGTCGCTCCAGCTCCTCGGCGTCCTGTTCATCGTTGCGGGTTTGCTGATGACGACGCTGCGCGTCCGGCCACGGCGCTGGCGCCGCGCGCAGCCGGAGGTCGGCTGATCAGTCCGCGACGTGCGCCGGCAGGCTGACCTCGAAGCAGGCGCCGCTCGACGACGAAGCCACCTCGATGCGACCGCCGTGCCGCGCG
Source organism: Candidatus Limnocylindria bacterium (assembly GCA_036380455.1). GTDB lineage: Bacteria > Chloroflexota > Limnocylindria > QHBO01 > QHBO01 > JACDBZ01. The sequence continues at coordinate 9,588 of DASVEQ010000065.1, forward strand.
ACGACGTTGTGCGAGATATGGAGCCCCAGCCCTGTGCCCTTTCCGGGTGGCTTGGTGGTGTAGAACGGCTCGAACAAGCGCTCCCGGATCTCCTCCGGGATGCCCGGCCCGGAGTCGCACACGCTCACCTGGACGCCGTCCCCGTCCGGGTCACGATGGGCTCGCAGCCTGAGGGTGCCGCGCGCGTCCATGGCGTCGATCGCGTTGTCGACGAGGTTCGTCCACACCTGGTTCAGCTCCGACCCGTACGCGTCGATCTCCGGAAGGTCGTCGTCGAACTCACGGACGACCTCGACCCCCTCACGCAGCCGATGCCGGAGGATGACGAGGGTCTGGTCCAGGCCCTTGCGGACATCGACCCGTTGGACCGGCGCCTGGTCAAGATACGAATAGCCCTTCACCGCTCCGACGATCTCGCTGATGCGGCCGACCGCCAACCGCAGCTCGTCCAGCAGGACGTGGACCGACGCATCCGCCGCCAGCCATGGCAGCACGTCGGCCGGCACCGAAGCGAGGGCCGAGAGCGTCCACCCCGCATCCACCAGCGCGGTGGCCGCCTCGTCGTCGCCGGTGAGCCGGGCGATCTCGTCCATCCGATCCGCACGGTCGAGCGCGGAGGCCGGCGGCGGCGTGTCCGCAGGCGGTCGGGGCGGTGGCGTGGGATGCGGCGCGGCCTCGGCCCGCGCGATCGCGTCCGCGAGGCCCTCGATGGCCCGCATCGCAGCCGCCGCCGGGTTGTTGAGCTCGTGAGCCAGGCCCGCGGCCAGCGTGCCGAGGCCCGCGAGCTTCTCCCGCTCGCGGAACAGCGACTCCATGTCGCGCAGGCGGGTCACCGCGGTGCGGATCACGGCCAGCGCCACGTCCGGCCCGGCGCCCAGCAGCTCGCGGACGGCGCTCACCGGGATCCGGAGCGCCTCCGCCGGCCCCGTGGCGGTCACCGAGGCGAGCCGCCGACCGTCCTCGAGCGCCGCGATCTCGCCCTGGAGCGCACCGGGCCCGACCCGGGCGACCGGGATCTCGCTCCGTCCGGCCCGCTTCGTGACGTCCAGCTCACCGGACAGCACGACGTAGAGCCCGTCGGCCTGGTCACCTTCGCGGACGAGGAGGTCGCCGGCCGCCAGATCGATGATCTCCCCCATGTCCACCAGCCGATGGAGCTGCACGTCGTCCAGCCCGCCGAACAGCGGCGTGTCACGCAGTCGCTCGACGATCGACTCACGGGCGAGGTGCTCGTGAGGCCCTGGCGAGCTCACAGCTGGGCGAGGTATTGGTGGACGAATTGCACGGCCATGGCGCCCTCTCCGACGGCGCTCGCGATGCGCTTCACGGAGGCGTGACGGACGTCCCCGGCAGCGAAGACGCCGGGGATGCTCGATTCCAGGAGGAAGGGGTCACGGTCGAGGTTCCAGCCGAGCGACGCGTCCACGTCCGGTCCGGTGCGGATGAAGCCACGCTCGTCGCGCGCGATCACGCCATCCAGCCAGCCGGTGCGCGGCTGCTGCCCGATGAAGACGAACGCCGCCGCCAGCTCGACCGTCAGCTCGCCATCGGGGGTCACGAAGGTCACGCCCTCGAGGTGATCGGTGCCGTGGAAGGCGCGCCCCTCGCACCGGACGTGGAGCTCGACCGCCTCGAGTGCCCGCAGCTGGTCCACGAGGTAGGCGCTCATCGATTCCTCGATTCCTTCGCCGCGCACGAAGAGGTGGACGCGGCTGGCGTATCGCGCGATGTGCACGGCTGCCTGGCCGGCGGAGTTGCCGGCGCCGATGACGGCCACCGGCTGATCACGGTACAGGATCGCCTCGGTCGTGGCGGCGCCGTAGTACACGCCCCGGCCGGCGAGCTCGGCGGCGCCGGGAACGTCGAGCTGCCGGTACGCCACGCCGCTGGCGATCACCACGGCCTGGCAGCTGATCTCGCTCTCGTCACCGAGCACGATGCTCCGATACGGATCGTCGCGCCGGAGCATCGCCGCCTCCTGCGAAGAGAGGATCTCGGTCCCGAGGCGGCGCGCCTGCGCCAGCGCACGGCGAGCGAGGTCGCTGCCGCTGAGGCCCGACGGAAAGCCGAGGTAGTTCTCGATCCTGCTCGTGGTGCCAGCCTGGCCGCCGGGTGCCTCGCGCTCGATGAGCAGCGTCTTCAGGCCCTCGCTCGAGCCGTACACCGCCGCCGCCAGCCCGGCCGGCCCACCGCCCACGATCACCAGGTCGTAGAACGGGAGGGTGGCGTGCGTCGACAGGCCGATCGCATCGGCCAGGTCGCGGTTGCTCGGGTCGCGCAGGATCCGGCCGTCGTCGAAGAAGACGACCGGCGTCCCGGGGTCGAAAGCACCCTCGAGCGTGCCGGCCAGCCGCCGGCCCTCCTCGTCGCTCTCCGGGTCGTGCCAGGCGTACGGCACCTGGTTGCGGGTGAGGAAGTCGCGGATGTCGTGGCCGCGAGGCGCCCACCGGCCGCTCAGGAGGCGGAGCCCCTCGAATGGCGGTCGGAACGAGGCGGTCCAGTCGGCCAGGAGATCGTCCAGGACGGGGTAGAGCCGTTCCTCAGGCGGGTCCCACGGCTTGAGGATGTACTGGTCGAGCCGGACGTCGTTGATGGCCTGGATGGCGGCCTCGGTGTCGGCGTACGCGGTCAGCAGGATGCGCTTCGCCTCAGGCTGGAGCGGCAGCGCCTCCCGCAGGAGCTCGATGCCGGTCATGATCGGCATCCGCTGGTCGACGACGAACAGTGCGACCGGATCGCCGCGGCGCGTCAGCTCGCGGGTGGTGTCCAGGGCCTCGGCGCCCGATCCGGCGGCCAGCACACGATAGCCCTCGCCGTATCGGGCTCGGAGATCACGCTCGACTGATCGGAGGACAGGCGCATCGTCGTCCACCGCGAGGATCGCCGGCTTGGCCGCCATGGCTGGAGTGTACGGTGTGCGGGGGTGGCCGCACTTCATCGAGGCAACAGCGCCCGGCGAGGCATGCGCGGCGGGGCGCGCATGGCTGATTCGAATGGGACGCGCAGTGCGCTACGCTCCGCGCATGCTGTGGACCATCGTCGTCATCCTCCTGATCCTCTGGTTCCTCGGCTTCCTGCTGCGCGCCTTCGGCGGGCTCATTCACCTGCTGCTGATCGCGGCGCTGGTGGTCGTGATCTATCGGCTGCTGACCGGCCGCAAGCTCATCTGAGCCGATGCTGCTCACCGGCTCCGGCCGACTGGCCCCGGCCGGGCGCACGCCGTGGGCCGTGCGCATCGAGGATGGTCGCATCGCGTGGGTCGGCCACCCGTCCGAGGCTCGGGACGCGGACCGGCTGGACGTTGGCGCCGCGCTCGTCACGCCCGGCCTGGTCGACAGCCATACCCATCCGATCTTCGCCGGCGACCGATCCGACGAGGCCGCCGCCCGCCTGGGGGGCGCGCCATACACCGATGGCGGCATCCTGCGCACGATGCGCGCGACCCGCGCCGTCGATGACGCCACGCTGGCGCCGCTCGTCGAGGAGCGCCTTCGGGCAGCCCTGGCCGCCGGCACCACGACCGTGGAGTGCAAGTCCGGCTATGGCCTGTCGCTCGACGAGGAGCTGCGCCACCTCCGCCTGCTCCGGCGGGTAGCCGCCGACCTGCCGGTCCGCATCGTGGCCACGTTCCTCGGTGCGCACGCCGTCCCGCCCGGGGCTGGCTCGACCGCGGACTACGCGGCGCACGTCGCCGACGAGATGATCCCGGCCGTCGCCGCCGAGAGCCTCGCCGGCTTCGTCGACGTCTTCGCCGATGCCGGCTTCTTCGACCTGGCCGCCGCGGAGCGGATCGGACGAGCCGCGGCCGGTGCCGGCCTCGGCCTCCGGCTGCACGCCGAGCAGCTGGCGCGCACCGGAGCCGCCGAGCTCGGCGTCCGCCTGGGTGCCGCATCGGTCGACCACCTCGAGCAGCTCGACCAGGCGGGAGTCGCGGCCCTCGCAGAGTCCGCGACCGTGGCGACACTCCTCCCTGCACCGGCCGTGGTGCTCCGCGATCGGCTGCCGCCGGCACGCGCCCTGCTCGACGCCGGGGCCCGGGTGGCCCTGGCCAGCGACGCCAACGCCGGCACATTTGGGGGCTTCGGAACCATGCCGCTCGTCGTCGGCCTGGGTGCGACGCTGCTCGGCATGACCGTCACCGAGGCGCTCACCGCGGCGACCGCCGGCAGCGGCACCGCCCTGCGGATCCCGGGGCTCGGCACGCTGGAGCCGGGCGCGCCCGCCGACCTCGTCGCCTGGGACGCCGAGCACGAGGGCGCGTTTGCGCTCCGGCTCGGGGCCGTGCGTCCGATGCGCGTGTGGGTGGGCGGCCACGAGGTGCCCCCGGCGTGACCGGGCGTGCGACACTCCGCACCATGGACCGCTACGACGTCGTGGTCATCGGTGCCGGCGCCGCCGGCGAGGCGGCCGCGCACTACGCCCGCTCGCAGGATGCATCGGTGGCGATCATCGAGCGAGGGCTGTTCGGCGGCTCCTGCCCGTTTTTCGCGTGCATGCCGTCGAAGGCGCTGCTCCACGCGGCCGCCGTCCACCACGCCGGCGGCGACTATCCGTGGTCGAAGGCATCCGCCTTCCGCGACTACATGATCAACCGCGAGGGCATCGATACGGCGGACGACTCCGGCCACGTGCGCTCGCTCGAGTCGGCGGGCGCCACGGTCATCCGGGGCTCCGCCGCGCTCGCCGGACCGCGGCAGGTGCGCATCGGGGACCGGTTGCTCTCGACGGATGCGGTCGTGCTGGCGGTCGGGTCGGTCAGTCGCGTGCCGCACGACCTGCCCGGGCTGGACGAGGCGCGGCCGTGGACGAACGTCCAGGGCACCGGCACCCGCCAGCTGCCGCGATCCCTGGTGATCCTGGGCGGCGGGCCCACCGGCGTGGAGCTCGCCCAGGTCTACGCCCGCTACGGCGTGCCGGTGACGCTCGTCCATCCGCGCGATCGCGTCCACGACAAGGAGCATCGGCGCTCATCGGAGTACCTCGGCGCCGCATTGGAGAAGGAAGGCGTCAGGCTGCGGCTCGGCGCGCGCGCCACGCGCATCGAGGCGGCTCCCCGTGGCGGCCCGCACCGGGTCCATCTCGACTCGGGCGAGGAGGTCGAGGGCCACGAGATCCTGCTCGCCATCGGCCGCGACCTGCCGCTCGACGGGCTGGGGCTCGACACCATCGGCGTCACTGCACGGGATGGCCGCCTGGAGCCCGACGACCGGCTCCGGGTCGCCGATGGCGTGTACGTGGCCGGGGACATTGCCGGCCCGGAGCTCCACACCCATCTCGGCCATTACACCGGCGAGGCCGCCGCGCGGATCGCGCTCGGGGACGCCGACTACCGCCCCTTCCTCGACGCCATTCCGCGCGCCACGTACACCGATCCGGAGACGGCCTCGGTCGGGCTCCTGCTCGAGCAGGCACGCGAGCGAGGCATCGACGCGGCCGAGTACACCGTCGACATCGCCACCAGTTCGAAGGGCTACACCACCGAGACCGGCGGTCACTGCACGATCGTCGTAGACCGCCGAGAGCGGGCGCTGGTCGGCGCCTTCATGGCCGGCATCGGCGTGTCAGAGGCGATCCACGAGTGCGTCCTTGCCATCCGCGCCGGCATCCCGCTGGCGACGCTGGCCGATACGATCCACGCCTTCCCAACCGTCGCCCGCGTCCTCGGCACCGCCTTCATCGATGCGGACCGCGATCTCCGCCCCTAGGCGCAGGGCGGTCCATTGCCAAAGGTGCGCCGTGGGTCACCGTAGGCGGCACGGCGAGCCACTCCGTTGCCAACGCTGCGCCTGAGGTCACGGTAGGCGGCTTTCACCCACCGGACACTCGTCGCGGGCGACCGCTGGCGTCCCGCCCGCCTACCGTGCGTCCCACGCACATCTGACAGTGGAACGTCGCAAGCGAGCAGGCCCGGAGGTTCCCCCGCTCCACACGAGAGATGACCGAGCGACTGCATCTGGCAGGTCACCCAGGGCAGCCTGCGTCCAATTCCATTCGTGCCTGAGGGCGCGCAACGTGCGCCCGATGCGTTTGGGGGTCGCCGAGGCAGCCTGGCCCGGCCGGCTTACCAGCCGCTTACGCCGCGGTTGTACCATCGGACGCATGGGCTCCTTCGTCGACGCCACCACCGATCTGCTGCGGCGGACGCCGGAGGTGCTGCGCGGACTGCTCGTCGGGCTGCCGGAGGACTGGACCGATACGGCCGACGTGCCGGAGAACGGGTGGAGACCGCGCGACGTCATCGGCCACCTGATCACCGGCGAGTTGACCGACTGGATCGAGCGCACGCAGCGCATCCTGGAGCACGGCGTGGCGGTGCCGTTCGACAAGTTCGACCGCTTCGCCCATGCCGGGCGCGACGCCGATGCGTCCCTGGACGAGCTTGTCGAGCACTTCGCGCGGCTGCGGGCCGAAAACCTCGCCCGGCTTGCCGACCTGGCGACCGATGCCGACCTGGATCGGCGGGGCATGCACCCGAGCCTGGGCGAGGTGACGCTCCGCGAGCTGCTCGCCACCTGGGCGGTCCACGACCTCGACCACGTCTCCCAGATCTTCGCCGGCATGGCCGGCAGCCACGACGCGGAGGTCGGCCCGTGGAAGGCGTACCTCGGCATCCTGCTGCGCCGTGACGATCCCGCCGCGGTGGCCGGCTAGGAAGGCCGTACCCTCCACGGCGTGAGCGACTCGCTCCTCCTGGCCGGCCTCTTCTTCGTGGCGGCGGCGCTGTATGCGAGCGTCGGCCATGCCGGTGCCTCGGCGTACCTGGCGGCCATGGCCCTCGTCGGCGTGCCGCCGGCGGTCATGCGACCGACGGCGCTCGTGCTCAACCTGTTCGTGGCCACCATCGTCGTCATACGATTCGCCGGGGCCGGCCACCTGCCGTGGCGGAGCCTTCTGCCGTTGGTGGCGGGATCGGTTCCGGCGGCCTTCATCGGCGGCAGCATCGAGCTTCCTGGGGACATCTACCGGCCGCTGGTCGCCGTCGTCCTGCTGGCCGGCGCCTTGCGCCTCGCGACGGCACGCACGACTGACGACGAGGGCAGTGCCAAGCATGGCGTCCCGTTCCAGGGCGGGGTCGCGGCGGGCGTCGCGATCGGACTGCTGGCGGGCCTGACGGGGACCGGAGGCGGGATCTTCCTCACGCCGCTGCTGGTCCTCGCCGGGTGGACGGGGACGCGCGACGCGGCTGGCCTGTCCGGTGCCTTCATCCTCGCCAACTCCCTCGCCGGACTGGCGGGCCTGGCCGGCAGCGGCGTGGAACTGCCTCCCGACCTCCCGCTGTGGGTCGCGTCGGTGGCTGCCGGCGGGCTCATCGGCTCATGGGTCGGGGCGCATCGGTTCAGCATCCTGAATCTTCGAAGGGCGCTGGCGGTCGTGCTCGTCCTGGCGGCCGCGAAGTTGGTCTTTCTGCGCTGAGGTCGGGGTAGGATGGCGGCATGACGGCCACCCGAGAGCCATCGGCGTCGGTGCACGGCAGCGCGGCGCTGCGGCTGGTCGGCGCGGACATCGAGGTCCCCCTCGTGACGGGTGGCACGCGCCGATACGTCAACCTCGATTACGCGGCATCGGCACCGGCGCTCCAGTCCGTCCACGATGCGGTCGAAGAGCTGCTCGGCTGGTACTCGAGCGTCCATCGGGGTGCGGGGTTCAAGTCGCGCGCGTCGACCGCCGCCTACGAGGGCGCTCGCGAGTCGATCCGCTCGTTCGTGAACGGGCGCGCCGACGACGCGGTGATCATCACCCGCAACACGACCGACTCCATCAACCTGCTGGCGGGCACGCTGCCATCCGGAACGCATATCGTCGCCTTCGCTGGCGAGCACCATGCCAACCTGCTCCCGTGGAAACGATGCGCCGGCGTTCGCTTCCTGCCGGTGCCGGACAGCCCGAAGCAGATGCTCGAGTCGCTCGAGGAGACGCTGCGGGCCCTCCCGGGCTGCGAGGATCCGCATCTCGTGGCGGTGACCGGCGCTAGCAACGTGACCGGCGAGATCTGGCCCGTGGCGGAGATCGCTCGCGTTGCCCACGACCACGGCGCTCGCGTCCTCGTGGATGCGGCGCAGCTGGCGCCGCACGCTCCGATCGACATGCAGCGCGACGGGATCGACTACCTCGCCCTGTCCGGCCACAAGCTGTACGCACCGTACGGCGCGGGGGCGCTCATCGGCCAGCGGGACTGGTTGTCGGCCGGCGACCCTTTCCTGCGGGGCGGTGGCGCGGTGAAGATCGTGACCGTCGAGGAGACCCTGTGGGCCGAGCTGCCGGACCGACAGGAAGCGGGGTCACCGAACGTCATCGGCGCCGTGGCCCTCGGCGTGGCCTGCGACACCCTGTCCGCCGCGGGCATGGACCGCATCGCCGACGAGGAGCGCGGCCTCCTCGACCACGCTCGAATCGCCCTGGGCGCGATCCCGGCCTTCGAGCACTACCGGGTGTGGCCCGCCGATCATCCCCGGGTCGGGCTGCTGACCTTCAACCTGCGCGGCATGCCCTACGACCTGCTGGCGGCCATCCTGTCGGCCGAGTACGGCATCGGCATCCGGCACGGGTGCTTCTGCGCCCACCCGCTGATGATGCGGCTCCTCAAGGTCGACGACGGCGAGGCGCATCGGCTGGTGGAGCGGACGAGGGCCGGCCACCACGAACGCCTGCCCGGCGCCGCCCGGATGAGCCTGGGCCTCGGGGCGACGCGCGCGGACGTCGAGGCCTTCGCTGATGCGCTCCGGGCCATCGACGCCGACGGGCCGCGCTGGACCTACGCGGTGGCCGACGAAACCGACGAGTACGAGCCGAACCCGGACCCCCGCCCACTCCCGCCGCTCGCGGCGCGGATGGTCGAGCACCCCCATGGGCACGGCGAGTCCGCCTGAGCACCGGCACGCACTCGACCGGCTCCTCGGCATGTAGCGCGTGGGCGGGCCGTGTGGCCCGTCGCGAGCGGGGACATCCGGCCCTGTGGCCGGACGCGGCGGCATGCCCTACTTGGCCCATGCCCGGTGCGCACGCATGAGCGTCGTCGTCGTGTCGACGTTCCTGGCGGTTCTCGTCCTCGTCGCCTTCGGCGCGGTCCTCCTGACCGTGCTCCTGGTGGCGGCCGACCGGTCCCGGTTGCTTCCCGGCGCGACGGATGCGATCCGCGCGGTGATCGGGCCGGGCGCGCTGTGGCTGGCCGTCGTCGTCGCGACGGTGGCCACCGCGGGCAGCCTGTACTTCAGCGAGGTCGCCGGGTTCGTGCCGTGCGCCCTGTGCTGGTACCAGCGCATCGCGATGTACCCGCTCGTCCTCGTCCTCGGCATCGCCGCCCTTCGGGGCGACGTCCAGGTCCGGCGCTACGTGGGCCCGATGGCCGCCATCGGCGCCGTCATCTCGATCTACCACATCGGCGTCGAGCGCTTGCCGGGGCTGCCGACCGGCTCGTGCTCGCTCGAGGCGCCGTGCGACCTCATCTGGGTGGAGCGCTTCGGGTTCATCACGATCCCGGTCATGGCGCTCGCCGGTTTCCTCGCCATCCTCGCCCTGCTGTTCGCCTGCGCAGGCCGCGGGGCCGACCCGACAACGGAGACCATCGAATGACCACCCGTGCCAGCCGCAGCCGCGGCATGCCCCGCCGGACTGCGCCGGTCGCGACCACCCCATCCCGCCTGCCGCTCGTGCTGGGCGGTGCTGTGATCGCGCTCATCGTCGTTGCGGCGGTCGTGGCCTTCGCGCTCGGCGGCGCGACCTCGTCCGGGCTCGCCGAGCCGGCACGCGCCGCGACCGGCGTGACCGGCACCGCCCTTCCGACCTTCAGCGACCCCACGTCCGACCCGGCGATCGGGCAGGCGATCCCGACGCTCACCGGCACCGACCTGGCGGGCAACGTCATCTCCATCGGCCCGGGCGACGGTCCGATGGCCGTGGTGCTCCTCGCGCACTGGTGCTCGCACTGCCAGGCCGAGGTCCCCGTCCTGGTCGACTACCTCGGCTCGACCGGCATGCCGGATGGCGTTCGACTGGTGGCGCTCTCGACGTCGATCGATCCCGCCCGGCCCAACTACCCGCCGTCGGCGTGGCTGGAGCGGGAGGGATGGACGGCTCCGACCATGGTCGACGACGCATCGAGCTCCGCACTCACCGCGCTCGGGATGGCGAGCTTCCCCGGCTTCGTGTTCGTCGATGCCGATGGGACGGTCGTCCAGCGCTACACCGGGGAGATGCCGGTCGACGCGTTCGACCAGGTGGTTCGCTCGCTGGCCCCCTGAGGTCTGGGCGCGGCGTCAGCCGGGCTTGCCCGCGCCACCGTCGTTGCGCAGGCACGCCCAAGGTGCCACGATCGAGCGGATGCCTTCTGCCCCGCTGACCGTGCTCGACACTCTCGGTCGCCCGATGCGCGACCTCCGCGTGAGCGTCACCGATCGCTGCAACTTCCGCTGCACGTACTGCATGCCCAAGGAGGTCTACGGCGCCGATCACGCCTTCCTGCCGCGCGCGGAGATCCTCGACTTCGAGGAGATCGAGCGTGTCGTGCGGGCATCGGTGGCACTGGGCGTTCGGAAGCTGCGCCTCACCGGAGGAGAGCCGCTCGTTCGCCGCAACCTGGAGACCCTGGTCGGGATGCTCGCGGCGGTCCCGGGCATCGATGACCTGACCCTGACCACCAATGCCTCGCTGCTGGCCTCGAAGGCGCAGTCGCTGGCCGATGCCGGCCTCCAACGGGTCACCGTCAGCCTTGACGCCCTGGACGACGCGACGTTCATGCGGATGAACGACGTCGGATTTCCCGTGCAGCGCGTGCTGGACGGCATGGCGGCCGCCGTTGCCGCCGGGCTCGGGCCGATCAAGGTCAATACCGTCGTGCGCCGCGGGTTGAACGAGCACGCCGTGCTCGACCTGGCCGGCCGCTTCCGCGAGACCGGCACCACGGTCCGCTTCATCGAGTTCATGGACGTCGGGCACACCAACGGCTGGCGACTGGACGACGTCGTGCCGGCGGCGGAGATCGTCGAGCGCATCCACGCTCGGTGGCCGATCGATCCGGTCGACCCCGACTACCGCGGCGAGGTCGCGCAGCGCTACCGGTACCGCGATGGCGCCGGCGAGATCGGAGTCATCGCGAGCGTCACCCAGCCATTCTGCGGCGACTGCACGCGGGCGCGCCTCTCGGCGGACGGGCACCTGTACACCTGCCTGTTCGCCACGACCGGGCACGACCTGCGCGACCTGCTCCGATCCGGCGCCGATGACGCGGCGCTGGCGGAGGCGCTCCGCGTCATCTGGACCGGCCGATCGGATCGCTACTCGGAGCTGCGGACGCTGGAGACCGTCGAGCTGCCGAAGGTGGAGATGAGTTTCATCGGGGGCTGACAACGGAGGACAACCCGCATGCGCGTCTCTCGCCTCGACGAGATCCCAGGGTTCAACATCGACCGCGTCGCTGCCGCCGCTGGCTCCGATCCCGACGTCCTCCGCATGGAGAACCTGGACACCGATCTCGAGCCGCCTCCCGGCGTGGTGGAGGCCACGCGGGCCGCGCTGGGCACCCCCGAGGCGAACAGCTGGCTGCCGTTCACCGGTCGTGACGACCTCAAGGAGGCGGTGGCGGACTTCATCGAGCGTCGGGGCGGACCGCGCTACGAAGGCACGAAGGAGATCGTGATCACCAGCGGCGAGGGCACGGCCATGCTCGACGCCCTCTTCTGCCTCACGGACCCTGGTGACGAGGTCGTCCTCACCGATCCGACCTATGCGGGCATGATCAACCGCGTCCGCCTCGTCGGGGCGGTTCCGCGCCTTGCGCCCCTGGTGGTCGTCGACGGCAACTGGCGGCTCGACCTGGACGCCCTGCACGACGCCGTCACGGAAGCGACGCGCGTCGTGTTCATCAACAACGCCTCGTTCCCCTCCGGCTGGGCAGCGAGCGACGAGGAGTGGGAAGCGATCACCTCCCTCTGCCGCGACCGCGACCTGTGGCTCCTGTACTGGGGCGCCTACGAGAACATCCTGTTCGACGGTCGGCCGGTGCGGCTGCCAGCGGCGATGCCCGGCATGCGAGACCGCACGGTGACGATCGGCTCCGGGCTGGAGAAGCGGATGATCGGCTGGCGGGTTGGCTGGGTCGTTGCTCCCGGCGACCTCGTGAACGACGTGTCGCGCGTCGAAATCTACAACGACCTCGTCCCGAGCGGGTTCTCCCAGGTCGGCGCACGAGTGGCCCTCGGGGCATCCGACGCCGAGCAGGCCGCCGCCACGGCCGAGTACGAGCGCCGCCGCGACGAGACGATGCGCCAGCTCGAGGGACTGCCGGCGGTCCGCGCCGCGGGCGGCTGGTCGCTGCTGCTCGACGTCGCGGCCCTCGGCCTCGACTGCGTCGAGGTATCGAACCGGCTGTTGGAGCACCGGGTCGCGGCGACCCCGATGCGTGGCTGGGGCGGTGCGGTCGCCGACCGGCACGTGCGCTTCGTGTTCAGCCGTGAGCCGGTGGAGCGGATCGGGCTGCTCGGGAAGCGGGTGCGGGCGGCGCTGGCGACCTTCGGCTAGCCGTGGATCGAGCCGGTGGTGTCGCGGAGCGCACCGCCGGACCGCCCGTGCAGGACGGCAAGAATCTCGGCGACGATCGCCGTCGCCACCTGCTCGGACCCATCCGCACCGATGTCGAGGCCGGCCGGCGCGTGGAGCCGGCGGCGATCATCGTCGGAGAGGGCTGACGGGAACTCTGCGACGAGCCGCTCGGTCCGGTCGCGCGGCCCAAGCACCCCGAGGTACGCGACTCCCCGTCCGAGGAACCCGTGGAGGAAGGCGGCGTCGCGGACGTAGTCGTGGCTCATCACGACCACGGCGGTCCACTCGCCGGCGCCGGTCGCATCGGCGGCTGCGGCCGGCTCCGCGTCGAGCAGGCGGGCGCCGGGAAAGCGGTCGGGGCGCAGATGAGGGCGGCGCGGGTCGACGACGTCGACGCGCCATCCCTGGCGCAGGCCCGCGGCGGCGAGCGGGGCCGCGTCGGGGCCGGCCCCGCAGATCACGAGCTGGAGCGGAGGCAGGATCGGGTCGAGGACGCTCTCGCCGATGACCGTCGGCCGCCCGTGCGCGACCGCCAGGGCGGCGCGCTCGCCGAGCGCATCGGCTTCCACATCGGTCAGGGTTCGGCGGGTGCCATCCAGGCCGGTGAGGATGTAGGTCGCGCGGCCCTCGGTGCGGGCCGTCTCCAATGCCGCCAGCGTCTCCGCCGCCATGGCCGGAGGCTCGGCCAGCAGATCGATGATCCCTCGGCAGCCGAGGCCCATGCCCCACAGCTCGTCGCCCTCCGCCGAATGGTCGATCGTCACCAGCACCGGGACGTCGAGCGCGATCGCCTCGCGGGCGAGGCGCGCCGCCTCCTCCTCCAGGCACCCTCCGCTGATCAGGCCGATCGGGGGGGCCTCGGCCGGGACGAGCAGTCGCGCGCCGGGGCGGCGGTACGAGGACCCGCGCACGGAGACGACGGTCGCCAGCGCCGCGGGCGTCCCCGCATCGCGAAGAGCGCGTGCCGCCTCGAGGACCTCGTCGATCTCGCTCACGGCGAGATGCTAGCGGTCCGACACCCCGTCGAGGAACTCGCGGAGGACCTGGTTGAAACGTTCGGGGTGCTCCAGGTTGACCAGGTGGGCCGATTCGAATGCCTCGATGCGGGCGCCCCGCACCGCATCGGCGAGATGGCGCATCGACTCCGAGGTGGCCGGCTCGTCCAGGGTGCCGTACATCACCAGCAGCGGCGCCTTCAGCTCGCCGAGCCGGCCGACGGCCGGTGGGTCCAGCGGCTGCGGCCTTCCCTCCTCCTTCTCGGCGAGGTAATTCTCGAGCACCCATGCGCGCACCCGGCGCCGAACCTCGGGCACACGATCAGGAGACTGGCCGTGGCCATCCGCCCAGAAGGCGGTCTCCCAGTCCGTGAGCCTCTCCCAGTCCTTCTGTTTCCACATCGCCTCGACCGTCTCCCAGGTCTCGACGGGCAGCTCGTCCGGCGACTCGTAGCCGCTGATGCCGCCGGCCACGACCGTGAGCGAGCGCACGCGATCCGGGTGCTCGATCACGAAGTCGAGCGCGATCTGACCGCCCCGTGACAGGCCGACGACGTGAGCCTGCTCCTCGCCGAGGTGGTCGAGCAGGGCGGCGACGTCGGCGCGGTTCGAGAACTCGACCGCATCGGTCTCGGTCTCCCCGAACCCGCGGGTGTCGTAGCGGATGACGCGATACGCATCCTGCAGCGCGGTGACCTGGTCATCCCACATCGAGCGGTTCGCCACGCCGGCGTGAATGAGCACCACCGCGGGACCGCTGCCGGCGGTGTCGTAGGCGATGCGGGCGCCGTTCGTCTCGAGGAACTCGGTCATGGCGCCATCCTAGGCAGCGATCTCGACGCAGCGTGTCAGGAATCCCGGTCGACATGCCGCGACACCGGGTGTGCCGGAGCAGCACGTATCGGCCAGCGAGCCGCTCCCGGAGACCCGTCGGTAGCGGCCGTGTGCCGCGGCGGCACGCATCGGCCACGACCCGGGGCGCAGACACCGCCCTCGGTGGTGGAAGTGTGCCGCCGGGGCACATCGATCCCAGCGGCGCCCGTCTCGAGTGCCCTCGTTCGCGGACGTGTGCCGCTCTCGCACGTCCGAGGCGGCGGCCCCGTCAGGGGCGAGCCGGGAACAGGACTCCCGGGTTGAGGATGCCAGCCGGATCCCAGGCGTCCTTGATCGCGCGCATGGCGGCGACCGCCTCAGGACCCCGATCCCGGACGAGCCAGCGGACCTTCGCGACGCCGATGCCATGCTCCGCAGAGACGCCGCCTCCCAACGCCAGCACGAGCTCGAGGACGGCGTCGTCCACCGCCACGTCATCGGGCGCAGGGCCGAGGATGTTCACGTGCACGTTGCCGTCCCCGACGTGCCCGTAGCAGATCGTGCGCGCCGCGGGATCCACCGCCGCGACCGCCGCCGGTGCCCGCTCGACGAGCTCCGCGTAGCGAGCGATGGGGACCGAGACGTCGAGCTTGTGCGGCACGCCCTCGGCGCTGACCGCCTCGGTGTGCCGTTCGCGCAGCAGCCACAGCCGATGCCGGCCCGCCGGGTCCGTGGCCATCGCCACGGCGTCGTCGTCGACGCCCAGCGCGAGAAGCGCATCGGCCAGCTCGTCACCCGGGTCCACCGCGCCCGAGCCGACCTCGACGAGCAGGTAGATCGGACGCCGGGAGGCGAACGGCGCCGCCACGCGGGCATGCCGCATCACGACGGCCATCCCCTCATCGGTGAAGAGCTCGAGGGCCAGGACCGATCCGAGCTCGCGCCGCAGGCGCGTGGCCGCCGCGACGGCCGCGGCGGCGTCGGAACAGCCGATGATGGCCACCGCACGGTGCGCGAGCGCCGGCACCAGTCGCAGCCGGACGCGAGTGAGGACCGCCAGGGTGCCCTCCGATCCCGCCAGCAACCCACCGAGGTCGTACCCGGTGTTGTCCTTTGGCATGCCCGGCAGGCGCCGCAGGATGGATCCATCGACGCGCACGGCCTCGAAGCCGAGCAGCTGCTGGCGCATCGGTCCGTGGCGAAGCACGTTCACCCCGCCCGCGTTCGTGGCGACCATCCCGCCGATCGTCGCCGAGTCGCGTGCGCCGAGATCCACGCCCACCTCCCAGCCGGCAGCCCGGGCGGCGGCCTGCACCGCGGCGAGGGAGTCGCCGGCCCCGACGGTCACCTCGCCGGCATCGACATCGAGGGCCTCGATCCCGGTGAGGCGCAGGGTCGAGAGGACGACCTCACCGCCACGGGGGACCGAGCCGCCGACGAGGCCGGTGTTGCCGCCCTGCGGCACGACCCCGACGCCCGCGTCGGCGCATGTGCGGAGCACGGCCGCGACCTCGTCGCTGGACCCGGGCCGCACGACGGCCAGGGCCGTGCCGCCGAAGCGGCGCGTCCAGTCGGTCTCGTATGACGCGCGCAGAGCGGGGTCGACCAGGCAGTGGCGGTCGCCCACGATCTCGCGCAGGGCATCGGTCAGCGACATGCCACGCATGCTACCGGCACGCCGCTTGCCTCAACGGTGCGCCAGCACCCGGTCGTTCGGCGGCGTGTACGGTACCCCCTCCTCGGTGGCGACCATCGGGTCATCGGTCAGCCCGATGGACCCGTTGGGCCGGATGTCGCCGGCACGGCACCGACCGATGCGGGTGAGCTCGAACGCTCCGCCGGGGTGCAGGTGCGGAGTGCCGCGCGTCCGACCGACGACGAGCTGACGGCCGACGTCCTCGAGGCGCTTCGTGGTTCCGACGTGGTGGCCGGAGACCGGATTCGGGTTGCGACGGAGGGCCGGCGCGTCGTCCTGTCCGGCCAGGTCGAGTCCATCGACGTGCTCCACGAGATCCTCGGCATCGTCGGCGACCTCGCGGGCGTCGACGAGGTGATCGACCGGGTCGAGGTCACGAGAGCCTGATCCAGCCCAGCCGGCGTAGCATCTCCAAATCGGGGAGCCCGTTGCATGAGCATGCGGATTGACCGTATGATCATGCGTCCATGCCGATTACCGACGAATCCTCCCGGCCCCTGTGGGGGAGCCGGGTGCGCACCCCGCTGACCGAGGTCGCCACCGAGCTGTCCAGCTCGACCGACGTCGATCGGCCGCTGGCGGAATACGACATCGCCGCCACCCGCGCGCACCTCCACGAGCTCGAGCGGCTCGGCCTGCTCGACGCCGATGGCCGTGCGCGGCTCGACGAGATTCTTTCCAGCATCGATGAGGAGATCGCGTCGGGCACGTTCGCATGGAGCGAGGCGCACGAGGACATCCACATGAACGTCGAGGTGGCGGTGCGGGAGGCGGTCGGCCCGGAGCTCGCCGGCCAGCTGCAGGCGGGCCGCAGCCGCAACGAGGAGGTCGTCACCGACGAGCGACTCTGGATGCGGGATGCCGTCGCACGCATGGATGCCGGGCTGCGCGCCGTCCAGGCAGCGCTCGTGCGATGCGCCGAGGAGAACATCGAGTCGATTCTGCCAGCGCATACGCATGCGCAGCCCGCCCAGCCGATGCTCCTCGCCCATCACCTGCTGGCGTACGTCGAGATGCTCGAACGCGACCGCGGCCGGTTGCGAGATGCCGCCACTCGTGCCGACGCCTCCCCGGCGGGGTCGGGAGCGGCGGTGGGGAGCGGGCTCCCGATCGACCGCGTGGCAGTGGCGCATCGGCTCGGCTTCGCCGGAATCACTGCCAACAGCCTCGACGCCGTCGCCGATCGCGACTACGCGGTGGAGCTGGTCGGCGCGTGCGCGGTGGCGCTCATGCACCTCTCGCGCCTGGCGGCGGACCTGGTGAGCTGGTCGACGCCCTACTACCGCTTCGCTCGCATCGGCGACGGGTACGCGACCGGGAGCTCGATGCTGCCGAACAAGCGGAACCCGGACATCGCCGAGCTCATCCGTGGCCGCGCCGCCCGTGCGCACGGCGACCTCGCAACCGTGCTGAGCGTGCAGAGCGGCCTGCCGCTCGGCTACCACCGCGACCTCCAGGAGACGCGCTCGCCGATGCAGCGGACGGTGGCCTCCCTCGAGCTGTGCCTGACGGCCACGGACGACATGCTTCGCGGCGTCACCTTCGACTCGGACGCCATGGCCGCGGCGGCCCGCGGCGGGCATGCGCTGTCGACGGCGCTGGCCGAGCGACTTCTGCGCGCCGGCGTCCCGTTCCGCGACGCCCACTGGCGGGTCGGCGAGCTCGTTGGGGCCGCCGAAGCGGCCGGCTGCGACCTGGCCGACCTCCCGCGCGACACCCTGGCGGCCGCGCTCCCGGAGCTCGCCCACATCGACCCGATCGTTCCAACCCTGGCGGAGGCCGTGGCCGCCGCCGATCTCCCCGGAGGGACCGCGCCGGCCCGCGTGCGCGCCGCCCTCGCCGACGCCCGCGAAAGGATCCAGCGACCATGACCGAGACCGTCGTCCTCGCCTATTCCGGAGGCCTCGACACCTCCGTCGCCGTGCCGTGGCTGCGTGAGACGCGAGGCTGCGACGTCGTCACCCTGACCGTGGACGTCGGCGCCGGGGCCGCCTCCGAGGACGTGCTCGGCCGCGCGCTGGCCGGTGGCGCGAAGGAGGCGCTGGCCGTCGACGCGCGCGAGGCGTTCGTCACCGACTTCGTGTGGCCGACGCTGCAGGCCGGCGCCCGGTACCAGGGGATCTACCCATTGGCCACCGCCATCGCCCGCCCGCTGATCGCGCGCCTGCTGGTCGAGGTGGCGCACGAGGCGGGCGCCACGAGCGTGGCGCACGGCTGCACCGGCAAGGGCAATGACCAGGTCCGCTTCGACGTCGCGGTGGCGGCGCTCGACCCACAGCTGAGCGTCATCGCGCCGATGCGGGTCGGGATGGGCATGAACCGTGACGAGGAGCTCGCCTACGCGCGGTCGCACGGCATCGAGATCGATCTGGGGCCGGGCTCCCCGTACAGCATCG
>DASVEQ010000066.1:0-6872 GCA_036380455.1 Candidatus Limnocylindria bacterium
GACCAGCCGGTCCATCTCGCGCTTCGGGTGCGAGCTGCGGCAGGCGGCGCAGGTGCGGGTCGGGATGTGGTCAGGTCGTCGCTTCGGCATCGGCCGTGTCTGATTCCGGGGCCTCCGCGACCGGCTCGTGCTCCTCGTCGCCGTGCTCTCCACCGGCCGCGGCCGTGGCCACGCCCGCCTCCGAACGGATGTCGATCCGCCAGCCGGTGAGCTTGGCGGCCAGGCGTGCGTTCTGCCCCTCCTTCCCGATGGCGAGGCTGAGCTGGCGCTCCGGCACGATGACGTTCGCGATCTTGTGCTCCTCGTCGATCCGCACGCTCAGCACCTCGGCGGGGCTCAGCGCCTCGGCGACGAATCGGCCCGGGTCCTCGTCCCACAGGACGATGTCGACCTTCTCGCCGTTCAGCTCGGCGACGATCGACTGGATCCTCGCCCCGCGCTGGCCCACGGCCGCGCCCTTGGCGTCGACGCCGGGCTGGCGTGATTCGACCGCCACCTTCGACCGGCTCCCCGCCTCGCGGGCGATCCCGCGGATCACGACGGTCCCGTTGTAGATCTCGGGGATCTCCATCTCCATCAGCCGGCGCAGGAAGCCCCGATGCGTGCGGCTGGCGACGATCACCGGCCCACGCGTCGTGCGGCGCACCTCCATGACGTACACCTTGAGATGCTGGCCGATGCGGTACGTCTCGTTCGGCAGCTGCTCGGTGACCGCCAGGACCGCCTCGACGTCCTTGCCCATGTCGAGCACGACGGCTGAGTCGGTGGTGCGCTGGACGTTGCCGGTCATGATCTCGCCCTCGCGGGCGGCGTACTGCTGGAAGACCACGTCCCGCTGGGCCTCGCGGAGGCGCTGCCGGTACACCTGGCCGGCGGTCTGCGCTGCGATCCGCCCGAGCTGCGCCTGCGTCACGTTCTCCGGGATGCGCACCTTGCCGCCCACGCCGGTCGTCGGGTCGATCTTCTGCGCCTCCTGGACGATCATCTGGGCCTCGGGATCCTCGACCTCCTCGGGAGTCGCCATGACCTCGTACTCACGGGCCACGCTGATCTCGCCGCTCTCCGGGTTCACCGTCACGACGACGTTCTCCGGGGCATCGGCATTCCGCCGGTACGCCGACTCGATCGCCTGCTCCAGCGTTCGGATCAGGATCTCCTGCGGCACACCCTTCTCGGCGTTCAGCTGGAGCAGTGCTCCGATGAAGTCTCGATTCATGGCCGCTCCTCGGTCGGGACGAAAACAAAGACGTGGGATGGCGAACCGACCCACGTCCTTGGCACTCTGGTTCAGTATTTGTGGTTCGCAGTTGGCCGGCAGAACCAGCCCGGAGTATATCCGAATCCCCTCCTCCTCGCCACCGGAGGGGCCTCGTGGCGGTGATCGTATATACCGGATATACGGCCCCGACCCCAAGGCGTCCTCAGGCGCCGGTGATGAGCCGCTGGATGTCGTTGATGCTGATGAGGATGACGAGCGCGATGAGCACCGCGAACCCGGCCAGGTAGATCATCGCCTCGCGCTCCGCCGGCAGACGACGACGACGGATGGCCTCCATGACCACGACCGCGATCCGTCCCCCGTCGAGTGGCGGGAACGGAAGCACGTTCAGGACGGCGAGGTTCACCGACAGGAGCCCGACGAAGAAGAGCTGGCTGACGAGGGGCGCCTCGAGCACCCGGCCGGTCTCCTGTGCGATGCCGATCGGTCCTCGGGCATCCGGCGCCTCGGGATTGAGGCCGACCAGGCCGCCGACCGCGTCCGCCAGCCCACCGGGGATCTGCGTGGCGATCGTCCATGCGGCCGTGGTGCCGCGCGCGACCGCGTCGATCGGCCCCTCGACGGTCGAAGGTTCCTCAACGATGCGCGCCGCGTCGTAGGCGAAGCCGATCGGCCCGACCCCGTTCGCGCGATCCTCCTCGGTGACGACGCGCGGGACGATCTCCAGGTCGAGCGCGCGACCGTCCCGCTCCACCTGCAGAGTGACGGCCTCGCCGCCGCGATCCGCGACGTAATCGGTGAGGTCCGCCGATCGATCGAAGGTGCGACCGTCGACGCCGAGGATGAGGTCGTCGACCTCCAGCCTGCCCTCCGCCGGGCTGCCGGCCTGGATCTCGGTGACGGTGAGCGGTCCCTCGCCGATGAGGGTGGGCATGCTGAACGCGACCGCGAAGAGGGCCGCGGCCAGGATGAAGTTCATCGCCACGCCCGCCAGCAGGACGCCGATGCGGATCCAGATCGGCCGCCGGTTGAACGCGCCCGCCATGGCGTGCTCCACCTCGGGATCGGTCAGGCCCTGCTCGCGAAGCCGTCGAACCTCGACATCCCCATCCTCGCCGAGCATCTTCACGAATCCGCCCAGCGGGATCCAGTTCAGGCTGTAGCGAGTCCCGCGGTACATGAGGGAGCCGATGCGCGGTGGGAAGCCGATGCCGAACTCCTCCACCGTGATCCCGGCGCGCTTCGCGACGAGGAAGTGGCCGAGCTCGTGGACCAGCACGAGGACGACGAGGATGCCGACGAAGGCGACGATCGTGCCGAGCACCTCCATCAGGACAGCTCCGCCCGGAGTGCGCCACGAACCTCGGCGTCGGTGGCGACGACGCCCGACAGGTCGGGCTCGATGTCGCTCCCCCAGCGCTCGACCGCGCGCTCGATGGTGGCTGCGATGGATGTGAAGCCGATGCGGCCCGCGAGAAACGCGGCGACGGCCACCTCATCGGCGGCATTCACGATGCTGCCGCGGTTGCCGCCCGCGTCGGCGGCGGCGCGGACGGTGGCGTACGCCGGATAGTCCGCGGCCGCGAGTGGTGCGAACTCGAGGGTGCGCCACGACTCGGGCGCGCTGTGCCGCGCGGGCGAGGGCAGCCGCATCGGGTGGGTGAGTGCGTACTGGATCGGGAGGCGCATGTCGGGGTCGCCGAGCTGGGCCTTGATCGAGCCGTCGATGAACTCGACGAACGAGTGCACCACGCTCTGGGGGTGGATCACGGCATCGATTCTAGAGTACGGCAGCCGGTACAACCATTTGGCCTCGATGACCTCGAACGCCTTGTTCACCAGGGTGGCGGAGTCGATGGTGATCTTCGGGCCCATCCGCCAGGTCGGATGCGCGAGCGCCTCGTCGGGTGTCACGGTCGCGAGGTCCTCGACCGGACGGCCCCGGAAGGGTCCGCCGCTGGCGGTCAGGACGAGACGCCGGACGTCCTCGATCCGTTCCCCCACGAGGCATTGCCAGATCGCCGAGTGCTCGCTGTCGACCGGCCGCAACAGGTCGAGCGCGTCGCCGCCCCGTGCATCCACGGCGGCCATCACGAGGTGCCCTCCCGTCACGAGGGTCTCCTTGTTGGCGAGGGCAACGCGCCGGCCGGCCTCGATGGCCGCGAGCACGGCGGGCAGCGCAGCCATTCCCGTGGTCGCGGCGATCACGAGCTCGACTCCGTCGAGCGTGGCCAGCTCCTCGAGGCCGCCAGGTGCCCAGCGGGCTTCGTCGAGCTCGACGGGTCGTCCCCCGGCGCACCACGCCTTTGCGTTCGGCCAGGCCGAGAGCTGCGCGGAGAACGCGTCGCTGGGATGGCCGGTTGCCACGGCGCGGACCTCGAGGAGATCGCCGAGGCCCGCGATCACCTCGAGCGCCTGGCGGCCGATCGAGCCGGTCGAGCCGAGGACGGCGACGCCGGTCACCCGCCGCGCCCGGCCACGAGCAGCGCGTAGCCCGCGAGCACGGGCGCGGCGAACAGGAACGAGTCGATGCGGTCTAGGATCCCGCCGTGGCCGGGAACGAGGAACCCGGACTCTTTCCGGCCGGCGGCGCGCTTCAGCAATGACTCCGCCAGGTCCCCCGCCTGGGCAGCGAGGCCGACCAGCGGGCCGAGCACCAGCGGATGCCACGCCTCGAGCCCGATGAGCGCGGCGCCGAGGCCGGCACCGATGGTGGCAGCCACGAGCCCGCCCGCCAGGCCCTCGACCGTCTTCGACGGGCTGATGTGGTCCACGAGCCGCGTCCGGCCCACGAGGCGGCCGACGACGTAGGCGCCGGTGTCATACGCCCAGACGATGAGCACCAGGGCGAGCGTCCACGCCGCCCCCGACCCGAGGCCGAGCGCCCCAACCGGCGTGGTGGCCGTGCCACCGGGAGCGGGCAGGTGCGCGACGAGGACGATCGTCGGCAGCAGGAGCCCGACGTAGGCACAGCCGAACACGCTCATGGCCCAGGTGACGTACCCGGCGCGGGGATCGGAGCGCGTGAAGGCGGCCCCGGCGAGCAGCAGGGTGATCGCCATCAGGATCGCGGCCACCAGCCCGGGCGGGTCGAGCGCGTCGAGCACCGTGGTCATGACGCCCCCCACGCTCGCGTCGTTGACGCTCACCAGCCCGGCGGCGGTCAGCGCGACACCCGAGAGGATGGTCAGCACCTGCGGCGGCTGATAGCCCGCCGCGTCGAGCAGCGCCACGAGCTCGACGAGGGCGAGGAAGGCGGCCACACCGATCAGCAACGACAGCCACGGTTCGCCGAGCACGACTACCGCGAGAATGATCGGTGCGAGGACGGCGGCGGTCAGCAGGCGCGTGCGGAGCATCGGCCTCAGCCTCCGAAGCGGCGGTCGCGCCGCTCGAAGTCGGCCAGCGCCTCGTCGAAGTCCTCGACGCTGTAGTCGGGCCAGTACGTGTCGCAGAACACGAGTTCCGCGTAAGCGGCCTGCCAGACCAGGAAGTTGCTCGTGCGCCGATCGCCACCGGTGCGGATGAGCAGATCGACGTCCGGCTGCCCCGCGGTGTACAGGTGCTCCGCGAAGTGCGCCTCATCGATGGCGTTCGGATCCGCCCCGGCGGCCACGAGGGCGCGCGCCGCGTCGACGATCTCGGCCCGGCCGGAGTAGTTGAAGCAGATGTTCAGGGTCATGCGCGTGCCGGCCCGCGTGCGGTCCTCCGCGGCCCGAATGGAGCGCTGGACGTCGGCGGGCGCCTCGTGCAGGCGGCCGATGACCCGGACGCGCACGCCCTCGGCGATCAGCTCATCCGTGTACTGCCGCACCGCGCCGTCGATCAGGCCGAACAGCCCGGAGACCTCGTCGTCGGGGCGGGCCCAGTTCTCGGTGCTGAAGGTGTAGACCGAGAGCGTCTCCACGCCGCTGTCGCGCGCGCGTCGGACGATCGGCCGAATCGCCTCGATGCCCTGGACATGCCCCGCGAGCACGGGGAGGCCGCGATCGCGCGCCCATCGGCGGTTCCCGTCGGCGATGATGGCGACGTGCCGCGGACGGACGGCGTCCGGCACGCGTCAGACCTCCAGGATCTCGGTTTCCTTGCGGTCGGCCCGGCTGTCGACCGCCTCGATGAACCGATCGGTCAGCCGCTGCAGGTTCTCCAGCTCGCGCCGCTCCTCGTCCTCGGACAGATCGCCGTCACGGAGCGCCTTCTTCAGCTGGTCCGCCGCCTCGCGACGGTGGTTGCGGACCTCCACCCGCGCCTCCTCGGTGCGGCGTCGGACCTGCTTCACCATCTCGCGGCGTCGTTCCTCGGTCAGCGGCGGCACGTTGAGCCGCACGACGGTCCCATCGACGTTCGGCATGAGGCCGATGTCGCTCCTGGTGATCGCCTTCTCGATGGCCGACAGGACCGATCGGTCCCATGGCTGGATGACGATGAGGTGCGCGTCCGGCGTGCTGATGCCGGCGACCTGGTTCAGGGGCGTCTGCGTGCCGTAGTAGTCGACCGTGATCCGCTCGACGAGGGCCGTGGAGGCTCGTCCGGTCCGAATGCCGGAGAAGTCCCGCTCCATGGCGTCGATGGCGCGCTGCATCTTCGGTTCGATCGCGGTGAGCGCCTCGTGCGTCATCGAGTCTCCTCTCCTGAGATCAGCGTGCCGATGCGCTCGCCGCGGACCGCCCGGGTGATGTTGCCCGGCACGGTCATGTCGAAGACGACGATCGGCATCTCGTTATCCATGGCCAGGCTGACGGCGGTCGCGTCCAGCGCCTGGAGCCGGTTGCTCAGCAGCTCGGTGTAGCCGATCTGGCTGAAGCGCTGCGCGTTCGGGTGGGTCTCAGGATCGGCATCGTACACCCCGTCCACCCGGGTCGCCTTCAGGATGACCTGCGCGTGGACTTCGACGGCGCGCAGGGTGGCGGCCGTATCGGTCGTGAAGTAGGGATTGCCGGTGCCGGCCACCATGACGACGATGCGGCCCTTCTCGAGGTGCCGAACCGCCCGGCGCCGGATGTACGGCTCGCAGATCTCGTTCATGGCGATGGCGCTCATCACGCGGGTCGGATGCCCGGCCTGCTCGAGGGCGTCCTGGATGGCGAGGCCGTTCATGACGGTCGCCAGCATCCCCATGTAGTCCCCGGTCGAGCGGTCCATGCCACGCGCGCTGGCGGCCAGCCCGCGAAAGATGTTCCCGCCGCCGACGACGATCGCCACCTGTGTGGCGTTCGAGGCGCCGTCCGCCACCTGGAACGCGATCTCCCGCACGACGGCGGGATCGATCCCGTACTCGTGCTCCCCCATGAGCGCCTCGCCGGACAGCTTCAACAGCACCCGTCGGGGTTCGGGGACCGCCGCGGAGGCGGGATCGGCCATCGGTCAGGCGGCCTCGTCGGCGTCGGGGGATGCGGTCTCGCCGACGCCCATGCGGGCGAAGCGGGCGACCTTGATGTTCTCGCCGAGCAGGGCCACCTTGTCGGTGATCAGATCGGCGACCTTCTTGTCCGTGTCACGGTACGGCTGCTCGAGCAGGCAGACCGACTCGAGCCACTTGTTCAGCTTGCCCTCGACGATCATCTGGAGGCGGTCGACGGGTCGGCCTTCACGCTCGGCATCGACCGCGAAGAGGCGCTTCTGCTCCTCGAGGATGTCGGCCGGAACATCATCC
>DASVEQ010000067.1:0-6065 GCA_036380455.1 Candidatus Limnocylindria bacterium
ATGCGAACACGCTGCTGAGCGTGGCCGATCACTGCCTCCGCAGCCGGAACTACGTGAACGTCGTGGTCGCCGGCAAGCAGCCGTCCCCCCAGTGGCTCGCGATGGACGACGCGATCCTCCATTGCACCCGGGGCATCGGCATCTGGGACTGGGCGAGCACCGATGACGGTGGCGAGCCCGACGTCGTTCTGGCCTGCGCCGGTGACGTGCCGACCCTGGAGGCGCTGGCGGCGGCCGCGATCCTTCGCGACGAGCTGCCCGACCTGAAGGTCCGGTTCGTCAACGTCGTCGACCTCATGCGCCTGGTGGACGAGAAGGAGCACCCGCACGGCCTGTCGCACGGCGAGTTCGACGCGCTGTTCACCACGGATCGCCCGATCGTGTTCGCGTACCACGGCTACCCGTGGCTCATCCATCGCCTCACCTACCGGCGCACGAACCACGAGAACCTCCACGTGCGCGGCTACAAGGAGGAGGGCACCACCACGACTCCGTTCGACATGGTGATGCTCAACGACCTCGACCGATTCCACCTCGTGATAGACGTCGTCGATCGGGTGCCCGGCCTGGCCGCCCGCGCCGGCCACGTCCGCCAGCGGATGCAGGACCGCCGCCTCGAGGCGCGCGCGTACACCCGGGAGCACGGGGAGGACGCGCCCGACATTCGCGACTGGACGTGGCCCGGCTGACGGAGCCGATGCGGGTCCTCGTGATCAACGCCGGCTCGAGCTCGCTGAAGCTGTCGCTCGTCGAGCAGCCGGGGGACGAGCGGGTCGCCGAGGCCGAGCTGGACCTGGGCGCGGACGCGACCCGGGCGACCACCTCCGGGGCCCAGCTCAACGACGCCCTGGAGCACGTGGGTGCTGGAGATGCGGACGCGGTTGGGCACCGCGTGGTGCACGGCGGGGCGCGGAGTGCGCCGGGTATCGTCGACGATGCGCTCCTCGCCGAGATCGAGCGGCTCGACGAGCTCGCCCCGCTCCACAACCGCGTCGCCGCCGGCGCGATCCGGGCGGCGCGTGACCGGATGCCGAAGCTGCCGCACGTCGCCTGCTTCGACACGGCCTTCCACGCCACGCTGCCACTGGCGGCCACCCGCTACGCGCTCCCGGCGGAATGGGTGGAGCGCTTCGGCCTTCGCCGCTACGGGTTCCACGGGCTGTCAGTGGCGTGGAGCGTCGAGCGCACCGCGGCGCTCCTGGACCGCCCCGCGGAGACACTCGGCATCGTCGTGGCGCATCTCGGCTCCGGCGCGTCGGTGACCGCGGTCCAGGGCGGTCGCTCGGTCGCGACCTCGATGGGCATGACGCCGCTGGAGGGGCTGGTGATGGGAACCCGCGCCGGCAGCGTCGACCCGGGAATCCTCGTTCACCTGCTCCGCCACGGCATCGGGCTGGACGCGCTCGAGGACGCGCTGGCCCATCGCGGCGGGCTGCTGGCGCTGGCCGGCCTCGAGGGGATGCGCGCCATCGAGGCCGCCGCAGAGGGCGGCGACGAGCGCGCC
This sequence comes from Candidatus Limnocylindria bacterium, assembly GCA_036380455.1. Lineage (GTDB taxonomy): Bacteria > Chloroflexota > Limnocylindria > QHBO01 > QHBO01 > JACDBZ01. The sequence continues at coordinate 1,505 of DASVEQ010000067.1, forward strand.
GAGGGGGCCATCGAGCTCTTCGTCCTCCGCGCGGCCGCCGAGATCGCCTCGGCCGCCACCGCGCTCGAGCGGCTCGACGCGCTGACCTTCACGGGCGGCATCGGCGAGGGCTCGCCCCTCGTACGCCAGCGGATCTGCCGACGGCTCGGAGCGCTCGGCATCGGCGCGGTCGATGGCGCCGCCACCTCCGGCGACAGACTGATCGCCGCCGTGGAACCGTCCGTCGCGGTGGTCCATGCCCGCGAGGACCTGGTCATCGCTCGCCAGGTGGCCGAGGTTGTGCCGAACCGCCCGACCTGACCGGCCGTCCGGCACTGGCGCCCGCGGGTCAGGATCCGCAGCCTGTCGGCATGCCCCCCGCCGTCGCCAGTCGCGACCTCGAGCAAGGCTGGATCGTGTGCCATGACGCGGACCGTCTCGTGCGGGAGGGCCGCGTCATGTGCCCCATCCAGCACCGCGGCGTGCCGTTCGCGGCGTGCCTGCTCTGCCACCACCTCGAGGCCCTGTCGGACGAGCGAGACCCGCAGACCGGCTGCGAAACCGCCGCAGACGGCTAGGCCGCTTCGGGCCCGGGCATCTCGACCAGGGACCGAAGCAGATCGAGCGGCGTGACCACGCCGACCGGCCGCCCGTCGTCGTCGATGACGACCAGCCGGTGGATGTGCCGCTGGACCATCTCGCGCGCCGCGAGCCGCACCGTGGCTCCGGCATGGACGGTGACCGCCGGCGCGGTCATCACGTGGCGAACGCGCAACCGCTGCCAGTTGGCACCGATCATCGCGCTGGAGTGGGCCACCACGAGGTCGGATTGGCTGACGACGCCGACCAGCTCACCATCGGCGACCACCGGCAGACCCGTGACCCGGTGCGTCTTGAGCAGCGCCTCCGCCGCCTCGATCGGCGCGTCCGGTGTGATCACGATCGGGTTGGCCGTCATGAGGGTCCCGACCCGCGGCTCGTCGATCTCGACGTTCACCTCGACACCTCCTTCGCCCCCGATCCTGCCCGGGCCGGTGGGCGGCCAGCCACGGCCGAACGGCCCGTTCGCGGACGGCCCGTTGGCCTACGGTCGGCCGATGCGGCCCAGGTGGGTGTCGCGGAAGTCGGTCGGCAGCTTGAGGCCGTAGCCGAGCGAGCGGTCCATGCCGACGTGGGCGATCAGGAGCGTCCCGGCCAGGGCCAGCGGGGCGATCGCCGCGAACCAGCCGACCGCCAGGAGCAGCAGGGCGATCGCCAGGTTGTGGACGAGGTTGTAGGTGATCGCCCCGAGGGCTGGACCGCGGAGGTAGCCGATCATCGAGAGGTCGGGGGCCAGCAGGAGCGGCAGCAGCCAGAGCGCGTTCCCGTTGAGCTGGAGATAGGCGATCACGCCGGCGACGAACAGGGCGATTGCCTCGAGCCGCAGGATCCAATCGACAGCGCGCATGTTCAGCTGACCCGGAACGAGCCGACGCCACCGGAGACGCGGATGTCGGCACGATGCTCCGCGGTATCGTACCCGGCCGAAGCCCATCCATCCGACGTCCTCGGGAAGCGCGCTTCGTCGACGGTCGTGCTGCCGAGACCGACCTGGGAGCGGACGCGGGCGGCGACTCCCTCGGGCACCTCGACGCGGACCTGGGCGGCACCCGCCTCGATTCGGACCTCGACCGCTCCGGCGGCCCGCGGCAGCACGACGCGGGTGTCGCTCGCCCCGGTCTTCACGACCAGCGAGGTCACGGCGAGGTCCGACAGGTCGAGGTCCGCGCGCGATGCGCCACCCTCGAGCCGAAGGCTGATCGGCAGGTCCGGCGCCAGGCGGACGCGCCAGTGGAGCTGCGGGTTGAAGCCGGGGAAGACCTCGAGGAGATCGGTCTCGAGCTCGACGCGTCCCGGACCGTGGTCGGTCCGGCGGACGCCACCGTCGAACGTGCCGTCCACGAGCACGCCCGGCAGGCCGCGCCCGACCTCCAGGCGTCCGGCGCCGAATTTCAAGGTCACCTCGCCGCTGGCGGCGCCGGCGGCGGAGATCGAGAGCTGCTCTTCCACTGCCCGAGCGCGCGGCCAGACGGCGCCGATCAGGACCACCGCGCCGAGGACGATCAGCGCGATCGGCCACCAGCGGCCGAGCAGCTCGAGGCTGTCGATGTCGGCGAGATCGGCGAGATCCACGAACAGGAGGACGCCGACCGCAAGCACGACAAGCGGCCAGACGAGCGCCCACAGGACCGTCAGCGGCCCGACACGCCGCCCGACGAGGCCGATGAGCGCGGATGCCGCGCTCCCGAGGCCGGCCATGATCACGAACAGCGGCCAGGCCTGGGCCCAGCCGAGGTCCATCGCCTGCTGGACCAGGAAGACGCCGCCGAGCAGGACGAGCCAGATCCCCCCGATGATGCCGCCGCGCCGCCTGCCGCTCATTCCCACTTGAACAGCCAGACCGCCAGCGCGAACGTGATGACCGCCCAGACCCCCATGCCGAGCAACTGCGGGCCAAGATCCAAGAGGCCGGCGCCGTCGTTCATCACGCCGCGCAGCGCCTCGTTCACGTACGTCAGCGGCATGAACTGGGTCACGCCACGAAGGAACTCGGGCATCGCGTCGCGCGGGAAGAAGACGCCGGACAGGAAGAGCATCGGGAGGCTGATGAGGTTCGCCACCGGCGCCGCCTGGTCCTCGTTCTTCGCCCAGCCGGCCACGCCGAAGCCGACGGCCAGGAAGATCAGCAGCGCGAGGCCGATGATCACCGCCAGCACCAGCCACGAGCCGAACATCTGGAGCCCGAACCAGATGCCGATGCCGACGAGGATCGCGACCTGCACGTAGCCGAGCACGAGCCGGCTGGCCACCTGGGCCGACAGGAAGTAGGCCGGCGAGGTGGGCGTCGCGAACAGCCGCCGCAGCGCCCCGGTGCGCTTCAGCTGCACGAACCCGAAGGCCACGCCGAACAGCCCGAGCTGCATGACCGTCATGCCGACGATCCCGGGGACGAGGAAGTCGATATACCCAAGGTCGCGCGACTCGACCGACTCGAAGGTGACGCCGATGCGCGGGATGTCCGGAATGGAACCCGGGAAGCTCGCGGTCATCGCTCCCGCTATGGCCTGCTGCAGAAGGCCCTGACCGACCTGTGCCTGTGAGGGATCGGATGAGGAGGCGTACGCCACCAGCCCGTTGTCGCCATACGGCACGGCAGGCTCGTAGTCGGCGGGGATGACCAGGACGAACCCGCGGTCACCCTCCCCGAGCGCCTCCAGTTCGGCCTCTCGGTCGCCCTCGCTCATCTCGAGATAGTCATACTCGGCCAGGCCGTCCACCAGCGCGGCGCTCGCCTCGTTATCGGCCTCGTCAACGATCCCAAGCGCGATGGTGGTCGAGCCTTCGAAGTTCAGCACCCCGAAGATCAGCATGATGATCAGCGGCAGGAAGAGGCTGAAGAACACGGCCACGCGGTTGCGCACGAACATCTTCACGCTGGCCGCGAAGAGCGCCCACCACAGGGCAAGACGGGTGCCCATCGGTCAGTCCTCCTCCCGGAGCTCGTGGCCGGTGAGGTCGATGAAGACGTCCTCGAGGTTGGCGAGGCGCTCGACGCGCGTCTTCGTGAAGCCGCGCCCGACGAGCTGGTCGACGAGGGCCTGTGGCGTGTCGAGCGCGATGATCCGTCCGCGGTCCATGATCGCCACGCGGTCGCAGAGCTCCTCCGCCTCCTCCATGTAATGCGTCGTCAGCACCACCGTGTGTCCGCGGTCACGGAGGGTCCGGACCAGGCCCCACAGGTGTCGACGCGCCTGCGGATCGAGGCCCGTGGTCGGCTCGTCCAGGAACAGCACCCGTGGCTGGTTGACCAGCGCGGATGCGATGCTGAACCGTTGCTTCTGACCGCCGGACAGCGTGCGGACCTGGCTCTTCGCCTTCTCGGTCAGCTCCACCTCGGCGAGGAGCGCCATCGGATCGACGGCATGCCCGTACAGCCGGCCGAACAGGTCGAGCAGCTCGACCAGCGTGAGCTCGTCGAAGAAGGCGGAGGCCTGGAGCTGGATGCCGATGCGGCGCTTGACCTCGCGCGGCGCGCGACGGACGTCCACGCCGTCGATCAGCGCGCCGCCCTCGTCGATGGGCCGCATCCCCTCGATCATCTCGAGCGTGGTCGTCTTGCCCGCGCCGTTCGGGCCGAGGATGCCGAACACCTCGCCCTCGGCCACCGCGAAGCTCACGCCTTCGACCGCGACGAGGTCGCCGTAGCGCTTGCGGAGGTCGGTGACGACGATGATCGGGGCCCGCGCGGAGGACGCGGCGGCGGGCGGTGCCGCGCTCGGGAGGGTCATGCCGCCATGCTACCGGGCAAGCGCCTCGTCCGCAGCACAACCTGATCCGCCGACAGCTGACGCGGCGGCCCGCGTCGCTTCTCACGCTCGTGACGATGGATCGGCGGAAATCCCACAGGTGCCGCTCCGCGCGGGAGATGCCGCGCATGGATGAGCGAACCGTTCACCCGACGGGCCGATCCCCCGAGTTCCCGTGAACCATTCGCCGATCCATCGTCGCCAGGGGCGCGACACCAGGCGGCCATGTGCACCAT
>DASVEQ010000068.1:0-18015 GCA_036380455.1 Candidatus Limnocylindria bacterium
GCCGCGGCCGTGATGGAGTTCTTCACCACATCGGCGACGAACCTGGTCGATGCAGCCACGGGGGCCGGTGTCGGCCACTACGTCGTCCTGTCGATCGTTGGTGTCGATGGGCTGCCCGACAGCCCGTACATGCGCGCCAAGGTCGCCCAGGAGCGGATCATCACCGAGTCCGGCCTCCCCTACTCGATCGTGCGCGCCACCCAGTTCGCCGAGTTCACGGAGGCGATCACTGAGTCACTGACCGTCGGCGACGAGGTCCGTGTGCCCGATGCGCTGATCCAACCGATCCTTGCCGACGAGGTCGCCGCCGCGGTCGCGCATGCCGCCGCCGGCGAGCCGATCAACGGCTTCGTGAACATCGGTGGCCCGACGAAGATCACGTTCGAGCAGATGGCCCGAGACGTCCTTGCTCGAAAGGGTGGGACGACGAAGCTTCTCGTGATCGACCCTGAAGCCCGCTACTACGGGGCACGCCTCTCGGCGCTCAGCCTGGTATGCCCTGACTAGCTGTCGTCATCTTCGAGATGGGGCGGCCGTTCCAGACGTTCTCGAGGTTTTCGGTGGCGTGTCGCTCGAGGAGCGTGCGCAGATGGACGTACCGATCCCAGTCGGCGACGCGGAAGGCAAGGTGACTCAGGGCGTACGGCGCGATGTCGATCCCGCGGGCGGTCAGCCGGTCACGCTGCATCGCCGCGAACGCCCTGTACTCCCCGATGATGTCGCCGACCGGATCAGCTGTCCGCATCTCCCACGCAAACGATCGTTCCGCAGTCTAAGCCCGCGACCTTGAGCTCACGGCCATCCGCTCGTGATTCTCTCGTTCCGTGGCGCCTCACTCGGCGATACTCGCCGGATGAAGCTGTACTTCGCCGGACCCCTGTTCACGACGCCGGAGCGCAGCTGGAACGCGCAGATCGTCGCGGCCCTGCGAGCGGCCGGGTACGAGATCTTCCTGCCTCAGGAGAAGGAGCCCGGCAAGGACGCCGCAGGCATCTTCGCGGCGGACGTCGGCGGAATCGACTGGGCCGATGGGCTGGTGGCGATCGTGGACGGGCCCGACCCGGACTCCGGCACATGCTGGGAGGTCGGCTACGCGTACGGGAGCAAGAAGCCGATCGTGCTGGTCCGGACCGACTTCCGCGATCTTGCCGGCACGGCCGGACGGTACAACCCGATGATGGCCGAGTCGGCGACGATCCGTCTGGACCTGCCGGCGGCCTCCACCACCGAGGTTATCGCCGCGATCCTCGAGGCGTTGTCGACGATCGAACGGGATGTGGGGGGACGGTGAAGTCGGCCTCGGTCGCCACCCATGGACGTCGGCGAGCCGATCGAAGACGGCCCGCACCGCCGCCTCGGTCTCCGCATCGGCCTGCGTCGCTGCTCCTTGGTGCTTGCCTACTCCGGATCTCCGAGGTCCGGGTTCCGTCCCGTCCTCGGCGCGATCCTCTGGGCTTCCTCCATCGTGAACGACCCCCTGCGGCTCCGGATCCAGGCCCGCGCGTACGAGTAGCGCACCGCCTCGTAGGCAATCAGGGCTGCGCACACGCCGGCGACGAGGGCGAGCGCGACAAGCGCGGGCACCGCCGTGGCGAGGGGAATGAGAGCCAGCAGCGCGACCGTCGCGATCGGCCGTCCGCGCCCCCAGGTGCCGCTGGCCCGGAGCCGATGCGCCACGTGGCCGGCGAAGTACAGGGCCAGCCCGCCGCACATGGCGACGGCCGAGATGAGGTCGAGGGGGTCTCCGACGTGCGCGATCGTCGTCTTCACCCCGAGAGCGAAGAGAACGATCCCCGCGACCATCGGCAGGTGGAGGTAGGAGTACAGGTCGCGCGCCAGGACGGCCTGCTCGACTCCGGTGGAGTCCGCCAGCCTCGCGCGCGAGAAAAAGATGGCCCAGTCGAAGTACGACCACCACAGCGCGCATGCGACCGTGATCCCCAAGAGCGCGGCAACGATCAGGCCGACATCGAGCGGTAGCCCCGCCGCGCCGATGCCGATCGCGACGATCGACTCACCCAGAGCGACGATCATGATCAGCCCGTGCCGCTCCACGAAGTGGTCCGCGAAGATCCGCCACCCGCGCATCCCGACCACGAGGAGCCAGAGGTAGTCGATCGCCAGCGCCACCGCCCACACAGCCCCCTGCGCCAGTCCGTCCAGGAAGCCGGCCACGACCAGCAGGGTCGCGCCGAGCAGGGCACTGGGCAGGATCCGCAGGACCGCGCGCTCCAGGTCCGGATCGTGACGGCCGGCGATGGCGTAGAGCACGAGGTGGAGTGCCCGGACGAGGAAGTAGGCGATCCCGAACGCCACACCATCCGCACCGAAGGCGCGCGGGGTCGCCAGCGCCACGATCAGCATTGCGGCCATCGAGGCGAACATCGCCAGCCGGACCGGCCCCTCCTCCGGATCCAGCGTGTTCGTCAGCCACGCATACGCGGCCCAGGTCCACCACAGCGCCGCGAGGATGAAGAGGCCGCGCACGAGGCCACCCCAGGTCAGGTCCTCGGCGATGAACGCCGTGACCTGGGTGATCGCAAACACGAAGACGAGATCGAAGAAGAGCTCCAGGTGCGTCACCCGATGCTCGGCATCGGCCGCGGCCTCGGCCTCGCTCGTTCGCGCGGGCTCTGCGGCTGTCACGAGTGCAGCCGATACGTGGCCAGCGATGCTGCCTCGCGGGTGTAGCGAACCAGCGCATCGGTCGGGATGGCGTCACCGGGCTCGTAGGTGACGAAGCGCACCTTCCGCAGGTCCAGGTGGGCCCCTTGCAGGAGGCCGTCCGGATCCGTCATCCAGATCCCGTACTCGAACCCCAGGTGAACGTGCTCTGGCTCAGGCGCGACGAAGGCGAAATATCGCGTCCGGCGACCGACCGGCACGTCGTAGCCGATCAACCGCCAGCCCGTCCGAACTCGTTCGATCGCTTCGGGGACGGCCTCGTTGACCATGTCGCGAAGGCGCTCGGCTACGTCCCTGATCCCGGGCGGATAGCCGGACAGGAACAGCTCTGGCGGAATCGCGGGCCGCAGTGCCATGGTCGGCATGCTACCCGGATCGCGGCGCGGTCCGCGCCAGGCAACCCCCCCGCGTGAGCGCGAGCCAAGGGATTGAGCGGTTTCGAAGAAGCCACGGCGGCAGCGGCTCCCCTAGCATCAGTGACGTACCCACCGCATCGCACGGGATGAAGACGCAGATGAACGACGCGAAGACCGCCAAGCGCACCGAGACGCGCGACACGCCCTCCGAGGTCTGGACCGACGAGGAGCGAGCCGCGATGCAGGAGCATGCAAAGGAGTTGAAGGCGGCGCGGGGCCGCAAGGGCAAGCCGGACGGCGAGGCCGATGTGCTCGCGAAGATCGCCGAGATGCCGGACTCCGACCGCGTGATGGCCGAGCGCATCCACGCGATCGTCAAGGCCAACGCACCGGAGCTGGCACCGAAGACGTGGTACGGAATGCCGGCCTACGCCAGGGACGGCAGGGTCGTGTGCTTCTTCCAGGCCGCCGACAAGTTCAAGGCCCGATACGCGACGTTCGGCTTCAACGACGGCGCGACCCTGGACGAGGGCACCATGTGGCCGACCTCCTGGGCGCTGACGAAGCTGACAGCCGCCGATGAGAAGAAGATCGGTGAGCTCGTGAAGAAGTCGGTGAGCTGAGGGCGGCCGGCTCGTGCGGCACAATGTCGAGGAGGGGTCCGGGCGCCAGTCGATGCCGGCGCGATCGGCGAATTCGCGCGCTGGTATCGTCACCGCATGGATCGCAGCGACCTCGTCCGTCTGCGGCACGCGCGAGATCAGATGGACCGCGAGTACGCGAGCCCGCTCGACGTTGAGGCCCTGGCGCGCACCGCCTGCATGTCATCCGGCCACTTCTCACGGAGCTTCCGCGCCGCATACGGCGAGACCCCGTACAGCTACCTGATGACCCGCCGCATCGAGCGGGCCATGACCCTGCTGCGACGCGGCGACCTGTCGGTCACCGACGTGTGTTTCGAGGTCGGCTGCTCCTCGCTGGGGACCTTCAGCACCCGCTTCACGGAGCTCGTCGGAGAGTCGCCGAGCGCGTATCGGGCCCGTGACCATTCGTGGCTGGAGCCGCTCCCCGCCTGCCTGGTTCGGGCGGCGCTGCGTCCGGTCAGGAATCGAGAAGCGGTCACGCCCAGGAGCGGGTAGGCTCGCCACCATGGACGTGAAGCTGCAGGACTGCTTCCTCTCCGTCGACGACCACGACACGGCGATCGCCTTCTACCGCGACGCGCTGGGCTTCGAGGTGCGCAATGACGTCAGCGCCTATGGCATGCGCTGGGTCACCATCGGGCCGCCCTCGCAGCCGGACATCAACATCGTGCTCGAACCTCCGGCAGCCGATCCCGGGATCTCGCCGTCCGACCGCGAGGCGATCGGCGATCTGCTCGCCAAGGGCCTGCTGCGCGGGCTGAACTTCTCGACGCCGGACCTGGACGCGACCTTCGACCGGGTGCAGGCGACGGGCGCCGAAGTCGTCCAGGAGCCGATGGACCAGTCATACGGCCGCGACTGCGCCTTTCGCGATCCGGCCGGGAACATGATCCGGATCATCCAGGCCCGCTGAATCCGCCGGGCCCATGTGGTCCAGCTCGTCGCCGGCGTTCCCAGACTGTCACCGGATATATCACTAACGCGATATTCGCTGACAGGACGGCGCTGGCACCCACGCGGGTGTTTCACGCGCTGTTTCACGGCCCGTTTCACGCTCGCGTAGCGAGCTACGCGGCGGCTGGAGCGGAAGCCTCGAGCCGATGCAGGACAGCGGGGTTGTCGATCCGCGTGGCAAAGACTGCGGCGGACTGGCGAGCGCCCGGCATCCCGAGCGAAGCGCGATGAAGCTGGGCGCGCACCAGCATCTCGTTCATCCCCGTTCGAGACGCGAGCGCCTCGAGGTCGCCCACCCATCGGTCGGCCCCGGCCACCCCGTGGGTGATGGCCTGCTCGCAGAGCGTGTCGAGGCAGTAGCCCAGGATCCACAGGTACGCATCCTGGACGCGGACGCACCGCGTGCGAGCATCGTCCAGCCACCGGATCCCCTCGCCGATGTCGCCGTTCGCGATCCTGACCAGGCCGATGCCCCGCGCCCCCATCCCCTCCCAGCACGGATCGCCGATCTGGCAGCCGAGCGCGAACGCGGACTCGAACGCATCGCTGGCCTCCGCCAGCCGCCCGTCCGCGAGGTCGACCGTTCCGAGCAAGGACTGCGGGAGCGCCAGGAACGTCATCCAGCCTGCCGCGCGCACGGCATCCATCGCGCGCTCGAGCGCCGCTCGCGCCTCGGGAAGCTCCTCCCGCAGCAGGTGGGTGCGGCCGAGGAAGGTGTATGCCCACGCCGTGAGCCGCGGCTTGTCGAGTGAGGCCGCCTCGGCCGCGGAGCGAGTCAAGAGCCCGATCGCGTCCGACGTCCGGCCTCGGTCGTTAGCCACCGCTCCACTGACGCCGAGCGCCGCCGCGTGCCAGTCGGGGTCGGGCGCCTCGTCGATCGCGCGCGCCAGCCAGGCGTCGGCGCGGTCGTACCGGGCTCGCAGCATCTCCACGTACCCGAGCTCGCGGGCCGCCTCGCTCACCAGTCCGCGCTCCCCGAGCTCCTGCGCTTCGGCGAGGGCGGCATGCAGCGCGGTCGCGCCTTCCCCATCCCGCCCCCGTCCCCCATGGATGTAGGCCTCTCCAAGCGCCACGAGCGCGCGTGCGCCGAGCGTACGGTCACCGGAGTCCTGGGCATCGGCGACGGCGCGGCGCAGTGTCTCCAGGCCCGCCTCGATCGCGCCGGCCGAGATGGCCGCCTCGCCCGCCGCGATCAGCGAATCCGCCGTGGCACGCGTCCCCGTCCCGGGCCGAGAGGTCAGCGTGCCCGTGATCGGATCCGCGGCGCGGACAAGGGTCGCCGTCGGCTCGATGCCAAGCTCGCGACGGAATCGGTCGAGGGTGGTCGCCAGATAGCGTCGCGCGGCCTCCTGGTTGCCGCTCGCCACGTGGGCCCGGATGAGGAGCGCATGCGCCTCCTCGTCATACTCGTCGAGCGTCACCAGCCTCGTGGCAAGCTCGACTGCGGAGCTCGCCTCGCCTGCGGCCAGGCGCGCAACGGCTCCCTCGCGGAGCATCGCCGACGCGTGGCCTGCAAACCGTCGGCGCTCCGCCAGCAGCCATGCTTCGAAGGCTGGATCCGCTGCCGGCTGGATGCCCTCGAGCAGCTCGCGATCCAGCCCCGGGAGTTCGACGGCCTCGGTCCACGTCCCCGACACGACCGTCCGGGCGTCGACCCACGCGTCGAGCGGCAGATCGAGCTGCACCGGATCGCCCCCGAGCTTCACCTCCGGCCCAAGCAGCCGGCGCAGCTCAGCCAGGTTCCAGCGAAGCGAGCCGAGCGGATCATCGGCGTCGGCGAACAGAAGCCCCGCCAGTCGCTCGCGGGACAGCGGCGCGGTCGAGAGCAGCAGGAGGGCGAGCAGCGCCCACGGCTTGTGACCCCGCGGCGGATTGCGTGAGACGCCGTCGACCTCCACGCTCGGGAATCCCAGGAGGCGAATCGCGAGGCTCATCGCTGCCATCGTGGCGTCGACGGCGCGGTCGTGACAAGGGTCAGAACCGACTCCCCGTGCGCCGGCTGATCTCCTGATGGGCGCTGGGCCCCAGCTGGCCGGAATCCACGAAGGCGCTCCACCGGGAGCCGATGCCGGCCGCAAGCCAGCCGGCGGTGAGCGCAGCGCGCCGCACGACGTGGATCACGCGCTGCCCGCGCCCGGTGCCGGAACTCGTCCTGATGGAGGTGGCAGTCATCTCGGTTTTCCTCTCGTTCAGGGTCCCGCGTCGGGGACCGATGCAGGACAGGATCGAGATCAGGCGTGTGACGGCGCGTGTGACGCCATCGGGACTCCGTCGCCGATCTCACGTCACGACGGGGTATCGGGTCGAAGCTCAGTGGTGAGGGACGCCGGCGATCGTGCTGGCGACGACGGACGCATCCTCCCCGACGCCGAACAGCAGGGGCGACTTGCGCTTCCGCAGGAATGGGACACCAACGAAATGGAGCCCGTCCACGACCGTGCTGGCGCCATCGGTCTGGATGGGAAACCCGATGTCATCGAACGCGTTCGGCCATGGCAGCCATGATCGGTAGTCGGGTCGGTAGCCCCCGGCGAAGATCACGGCCCCGAAACCCTCCAGCGGGACCAGCTCGGGGCCCCGCTCGTCGAACACAGCCGGGTCTGGGGTCACCGGCGCGGGCACCCCGAGCTTCGAGGCTGTCCTGTGGACGAGCTGCGCCAGGTCCGCGTGGCGCGCGTCCCCCCAGGCCACCGTCTCGCCCAGGTCCCGGGCGAATCGCGCCCCATCCGCGTCGGCACCCAGGAAATGGCCGGCGAGAGTGACCCCGGTGGCGCGCAGCGTCCGGAGGTCCAGGTCATGCGGCTGTCCGTGACCGGTTGCGAGGATGTTCGCCCCGAGCCGGGCGTTGGGCGAGGGCAGCGAAGCCGACGTTCCTTCCAGGAAGCCCGACTCTACGAGCCACCAGTACATGTCGTGGTCCCCGATGCGGCGCGGCGCCCATGGAGCCTTGCCGCACGCGAGGACGACATCGCGTCTCGCTTCACGCAGCTCCTCGGCCAGCTGACAGCCGGATTGGCCGCTGCCGATGATCAGCACCGGGCCGGGTGGCAGGGCGGCCGGGCTGTGGTAGTCATGCAGGTCGATCTGCAGGATGTCGTCGGGCAGCGATTCCGAGCCCGGCGGTCGGTGCGGGCGCTGGTAGGCGCCGGTGGCAACGATGACGTGACCGGCCTCGAGGTCGCCGGCCGAGGTCTGCGCCACGAACCCTCCCCGCGTACGGGCTTCAAGGGAAGTGACCGCGACACCTTCGCGCACCGGAGCCCCAGATCCGGCCGCGTAGCCCTCCAGGAACGCAACGATCTCGTCGCGGGGCATGAAGCCATCCGGATCTTCGCCGTCGTACGCGGCGTCAGGGAGCTGCACCGACCAGTTCGGCGTCACGAGGCAGAAGCTCTCCCAGCGGTCGCGCCACGACTGCCCGATCTGGCCGCGCTCGAGCACGACGTGCTCCACACCGTGGCCTGCCAGCTCATGGCTGACGGCGAGACCCGCCTGTCCGCCTCCGACGACCAGCGTCTCGACCTGCTCCATCGGCCTGTTCATGACGTCGCTCCAAGGGTCCGGACCAGCCAAGCCGCCTGTGCCTCGCTGGTCCGGTCGAATGCCCGGCTGGGGTGTTCCAACAGACCGAAGTGGCCGCCCTCCACCTCGATGAGCTCCTTCGGGCCCGAGATGCGGTCGAAGACCGCGCGGGTCACGTCGCTGACGGCACCGGGCATCTCGTCGTCCGCGGACATGGCGAAGAGGGTCGGGACGCGGACCCTAGGCGCAGCCGCAAACGGGTCGAACTCCGGGGCATCGCTCGGGGTGGTGAAGACCACCCGGTTCGTCCATCCGGTCCCATACCGCCCTCCGTACTCGATGAACCATCGGTACGCGGTCAGGGGCTTGAGCGCGGATGGGCTCGCCGCCTGGTCCGCCGATACGACCGGTGACGGCCTCCACTCGTCAGCAGGGCTGCGCAGGGGACCGCTCGCCAGGAATCGCTCCATCGCCGCCAGTCCCTGGCCGTCGACATCGTCCGGGCTCTGCTCGGCGCCGAGTGCCGGCACCTGGCAGACGAGGGCGCTGATGCGGTCGTCGAGCGCCGCGACGCCGAGGGCCGCGCGGGCGCTCAGGCTGTCGCTCCACAGCGCAATCGGTGAGGACCCGATGTCCTGAATCGTCCCAGCGGCGGTGATCGCGTCGATGTACCCGCGCGCCTGCACCCAGGGGTTGATCTCGCCCCGCGGCTCACCGTCGCTGGAGCCGTGGCCGCGATGGTCGAACGCAAGCACGGCCAGACCACGCTCACGGAAGCATTCCGCGTAGCGGTCCAGGACCATCGGGATGGTGGCCGAGAAGCCGTGGGCCATGACGACGACCGGGGCCGGCCGCCTGCCGGGCAGGTAGAGACGCGCCCGCAGTACCGCACCGTCGGACGTGAACTCCACTGTCTGGTACTCGGTCGCCGCCGGATCACCGACCGAGGGTCCTTCGACCAGCTGAGTGGGACCGCTGAGCATGGCGTGACATCCTTCCGGGCTCGGTCCCCGCGCTCGACGGATCCGAGAGCCCCTGATTCACGCTCCGGGCGGTGTCGTCGAGCCCGCGACGGGCGTGCTCCCCCGATCGATTTGCCGGATGGCGTCGCTGGCTCGTCCCCTTCTGGGCTCCTTAGGGTACCCCAGCGCCCCAAGGTTGACCCGGCTCGCGCCTACGCCTCGAACGGCACCGGGAGCATCTCGTAGACCTCCACGGCGTAGTTGCCCTTGCCTTCACTGAGGAATGGATGGCTCGCGGCGTGCGTTCGCGCCTCGGCCAGGCTGCCGGCCTCCACGATCGAGAAGCCGCTGAGCGCGATCGCGTCGCCGGACGACCCATCGTCGACCACGGAGGTGCCCTCGCCGAACGGCGTTCCCACGTCCACGAGCGCCGATCCGACCGCGCCGATCCAGGCGCGCCAGCCATCCATCACCTGTGCGGCGGCCTCTGGGCTCATCTGACTGGGGTCGGTCGCCTCGCCCTTGTAGATCAGCATGTAACGCGACATCGGCTCTTCATCCTCAAGGTACTTTAGCGTGCACTATAGGACGGGTGCGCATCTATTTCAAGGCCGGCTAAAATACGCCGATGGAACCGCTGCAGGTCATCGCCGAGCCGAACCGTCGCCGCATCCTGGGGCTGGTCTGGGATCGGGAGCTCTCGGCGTCGGAGATCGCCGATCGGTTCGACAGCACCTTCGGAGCCGTCTCGCAGCACCTTGCCGTGCTGCGCGATGCACGGCTCATCTCCGTTCGCAAGCAGGGAAACCGTCGCTTCTACCGAGCCAATCGGGAGGCGCTCGAGGCCATGTGGCGCGAGACGCTGCGCGGGCTGGCCCGGACGATCGAGGAGGACGCCGCCGGATGAACGAGATCGTCCTGGAGCAGCGGATCGAGGCCAGCCCCGCGGACGTCTACGCGTATCTCACCGAGGCGCCGAAGTGGAAGCGCTGGCAGGGATCGGACGCCACCCTCGACCCACGGGTCGGAGGCGTCTTCTCCGTCCTGATGGCGAACGGCCTCAACGCTCGGGGCGAGTTCGTCGAGCTGGTCCCCAATCGGCGCGTGGTGTTCACCTGGGGCTGGATCGGCTACGAGAACCTGCCGCCGGGGTCGACGACCGTCGAGATCGATCTCCGCGCCGACGGCGACGCGACGGTCCTGGTGCTGACCCACCGCTCGCTTCCGGACGCGGAGCTCCCGTCGCAGCTGGCCGGCTGGACCCACTACCTGCCGAGGCTGGCCGTTGCGGCTGCCGGGGGTGAACCGGGCGAGGATCCCGGCCCCGGTTGACGCGCGGATGGCTCACAATGCCTGCCCGCAAGCATCGGTCAGGAAGGTCCGGGAGGCGAAGGACGAGAGCGTCGACGACTCCGTGGCCGGGCTGCCCGACGACCGCTGCGCCGTCCTGAGGTCGCCCGGGGAGGCCGAGGGCGGGAAGCCGACCTGAGCGGACCGGTCACATCGGTCTGCCGCGCTCCGTACCCCTACGGAACACCACGCTGGAGTCGCGCCAGATGTCCGCTGTCGCACGTCCGCCCCGACCCTCGCTCGTTGCGCGCGTGACCCGCGCAATCGCCAGAGCGACAGCCCCGCTGAGCCGCCCGCTCGCCGGCCGGCGACCCTTCCCACTGTGGGCGGTGGTCCGCCACCGTGGCCGGCACTCCGGTCGCTCGTATGCCGTCCCGGTCGCCATCCGGGCGTCCTCCGACTCGTTCACCATCCCACTGCCATGGGGCCAGGAGACGCAATGGCTGCGTAACGTCGTGGCCGCCAGCGGTTGCGAAATCCGATGGCGCGGCGCCGAGCACGCGGCCACGGCGCCCAGGGTCATCGGGTTCGAGGAGGCCGCCGGCGCATTCCACCCGCTCCAGCGCGCCGTCATGCGCGCTGCAGGGATCCGCGCCTTCCTTCGCCTCGAGCGGACGTGACCTGCGCCTAGCTCGGGCCAAGCCCGCGGAGCTTCGCCGGGTCGGCAATGATGTCGATCTCCACGATGCGCCCGTTGGAGACGGTGAACGCCGCGAGGATCGACAGCGCCGGGAACCTGACGAGCAGGCCGGCGGCACCGTTGACCAGCACCGGCTCCGCTCGCGGGGCGGCGCCGCGGAACCCACGCGCTCCACGCGCCACCGCCTCGGCCCCGACCAGCGGTGGTCGGGAGAACGGTCGCGGTGCGTTCGGACCGCCATCGACCCGCAGGACGACATCGGGATCCAGCACGCGCAGCAGCCCCTCGAAGTCGCCATCGCGGGCGGCGGCCAGGAAGGCGTCCACCGCGCGGCGCTGAACGGCGAGGTCGGCATCCGGCTCGGGCGCCTGCGCCCGCACCCGCCGGCGCGCACGGCTGGCGAGCTGGCGCGTGGCGGCCGGTGAGCGCTCCACCACCGGCGCGATCTCGTCGAACGGCACGCCGAACACGTCATGCAGCACG
This sequence comes from Candidatus Limnocylindria bacterium, assembly GCA_036380455.1. Taxonomy (GTDB): domain Bacteria; phylum Chloroflexota; class Limnocylindria; order QHBO01; family QHBO01; genus JACDBZ01. The sequence goes on from DASVEQ010000068.1 coordinate 11,597, forward strand.
AACGAGAGCCGCTCCGCCGGGGTCAGCGACTCGAGCACCACCAGCAGCGCCAGGCCGACCGAGTCGGCCATCAGCGCGTCGCGCTCCGGCCCGGCGTCGGTGGCGGTGCGCACGATCGGCTCCGGCAGCCAGGAACCGGCGAGCTGCTCGCGGCGTGACTTCCGCCTGCGAAGGGTATCGAGGCAGATGCGGCCGACCACCACCGTCAACCAGCCGCGCAGGTCATCGGTGCCGCCCGGGTCGCCCCGGTCGAGCCGCAGCCAGGCCTCCTGGACCGCGTCGTCGGCCTCGGTGACCGATCCCAGCATCCGGTAGCCGACCGCGCGCAGGTGGCCCCGGTGGCGCTCGAACTCGGTGGCCAGCCAGTCGCGTCGGGTCATGCCGTCGTCGGAAGGCGGGGTCGTCATGAGAGGAGCACGGATCCGCTGCGGTTGGTGTGACATCGTCGCAGATGCCGCATCGGTCACATCCGGCGACGGCGGTTCGTGCTCAGTGTGACAACGAACAATCGACCGGAGGTCGGAACCATGTCCACGACACCGAGAATCCTCCTGACCGGGGTCATCCTCGAGCTCACGCTCGCCACCGCGTTCATCCACTTCACCCTGAGCGGGACCCTGTTCCTGCTCAACGCCGCAGGCTATCTCGCGCTCGGCGCCGCGTACCTGGTCTCGGTCGTTCTGCCGATGCCGGCCGTCCGCCGCTTCGGCTGGCTGCCGCGAGCCGGCCTCGCCGCGTTCGCAACAATCACGATCGGCGCCTATCTCGTGATCGGTCCCTACTTCACGCTCGGATGGGTGACGAAGGGCATCGAGGTCGCGATCGTCCTGCTCGTCATCGCGGACCTGCTCATCGAAACCGATGCGGGCCACGCGCCTCGGCGACCGCCACGGAGCGCCTGAGATGGTAGCCATGACCCTCGATCCCTACGCCGCCCTTGGCATCCCGGCGGGCGCGACCCGCGCCGACGCGGCGCGCGCCCATCGGCGGCTGGCGAAGCAATTCCATCCCGACGTCAACCCTGGACCTGCCGCGGCCGACCGGATGCGCCGCATCAACGAGGCGTGGAGAATCCTGTCGGACCCCGTCAAGCGTGCGCGCTATGACGCGGATCGGACCACCGCGCCCTGGGCCGGCACCGGCCAGCGAACGAGTGCTGCGACCTGGGCCACGTGGCCGGAGTCGCGGCGCCCCGCATCGCCCCGCACTCGCCGTCCCCCGCGCCCGGAGCCCGCCGATCCCTCGTTCGGGGATCGGCCTGCCGTGTTCGTCACGGTCTGGCTGGTCCTGACGGCGCTGTTCTTCATCGGGACCTGGCTCGGGAGCGTGGCGCCGTAGCCCGCTCGTCCTCCGCCGGACCCGTTCGGGCGCGCCCTGCATTCTGTCAGCGGCTATAGCACTAACGCTATATTCGGTGAAGGGATCTCCGCGACGCGCCGCAGGCCGCCGGCGCCGCCGCCTGCGCAGGCCACCCATCAGCGATGATGCCGCGACAGCAGGGACGAGGTGACCCGTGGGCAGACTGATCTACCTGATGAACGTGTCCCTGGACGGGTTCATCGAGACGACCGATCAAAGCGTCGACTGGGGGACGGTCGACGACGAGCTCCACGCCTGGTTCAACGAGCAGACCCAAGGCCTGGACGCCTCGCTGTACGGGCGGCGGGTGTACGAGCTCATGGCCGCCTACTGGCCGACCGCCGAGGACGACCCGGCGGCGACCGAGACCATGCGCGAGTTCGGCCGCATCTGGAACCCGATGCCCAAGGTGGTCTTCTCGACGACCCTCGGGCGCGTGGAGGACAACGCGCGTCTGGTCAGCGGTGACGTCGGCCGCGTGCTGGCGGAGGTGCGGCGCGAGTTCGACGGCGACCTCGCGGTCGCCGGGCCCAACCTGGCCGGGCAGTTCGCGCGGGCTGGGCTGATCGACGTGTACCACCTGGTCGTCCACCCGGTGGTGCTCGGATCCGGCACACCGTACTGGCCAGAACTGGACGCCCCGCTGTCGCTGCGCCCCACCGGGTCGCGCGCCTTCGGCTCCGGGGTCGTGGCGACCTCGTACGCGGCGCGCTAGCCCGGCGGCCCCTCCATGGTGATGACGACCTTGCCGCGCGCGCGGCCCTCGTCCACGTGGCGAAGCGCGTCGACGACCTGGCTGAGCGGGTAGCGGCGGTCGATCACCGGCTTCAGCTTGCCTGCGGCGATCAGCTCCTTGAGCGTCTCGACATCCGCCGCGTTCATCGGCTTCCACCACAGCATCAGGCCCGACCACCGGTCGCTGAACAGCGAGAGCAGCGGCCCCACGATCAGCCCGGAGAAGATCGCGCTGGACTCGCCGCCCAGGGTGACGTAGACGCCATTCGGCTTCAGCGCGCGCCGCACGCGGAAGATCGCGTGATGCGTATCGGTGTCGACGATCCAGTCGTAGCGCTCGGAGCCCTTCGTGTAGTCGACCTTCGTGTAGTCGATCACGTGATCGGCGCCGAGCGCTCTCACCATGTCGAGCTTCTCGGTGCTGGCGACCGCGGTCACCTCCGCGCCCATCGACTTCGCGATCTGCACCGCGAAGGGGCCGACGTTCCCCGAGGCGCCGTCGATGAGGACCTTGTCGCCCGGCTTGATCGTCCGGTCGCGACGGCGCAGGCCCTGGAGGGCGAGGATCGCGGAGTGCGGCAGCGTGGCGGCCTCCTCGAACGTCATGCCGGGCGGGATCGGCTGGAAGGCGCGCTCGGGCGCGCGCACGAACTCGGCGAAGCTGCCCTGGCCGCCGATGAACATGTCCCCCATCACCGCGTCGCCGGGCTTCAGGCGGTTCACCCCCGGCCCGATGGCCTCGACGACGCCGGCGGCGTCCACGCCGACACTGTGGCTGCGCGGTGCCCGGATGCCCATGAACAGGCGGATGAAGCCGGGTCGCGGCTTCAGACCGTCCAGGTCGGCGCGGTTGACCGATGCCGCCTTGAGCCTCACCAGCACCTGGCCTTCGGGCGGCGTCGGCTTCTCGACCTCGCGGATCTCCACGACGTCGGGCGGCCCGTACCGATCACGCCAGGCGGCCCGCATGGAGTCGGAGCGCTGCCCCGGCGACGGTTCGGTCATGCCGCGATGGTAGCGCGACCTCTCGCAGGCGTGAGTCGTCTTGCTTTGCAAGACGACCCTTGACCCATGCATGGCAGGCGCCCAGGCTTCTAACGCGGTTGCCCGCGTTGGGCGATGACGGAGGGATCTCACGTGGCATGTATCGCAGCACGCGCAGCACTGACGATCCTGCTCGCGGCATGTGCTGCCGGGGAGCCCTATCCCCTTCCGACCATGCCACCTCATGCCGGCGCCGGCGCCCCTGCGGCTCTCGGAGAGGCGGCACCGACGACCGTGCTGTTCCTGACGCCGCGGCCAGGCGACGAGATTGAGCTACTCGCGGCGGAGCCCATCGGCGTCGGTGAGGGCGCAACGGTCCGTTTCTACTTCTCGCCGCCGGTTCTGAAACCGGATGGCACGCGCCTGATCGGTGAGGAGCTGCGCGACCTCGCCGGGGCTACGTTCTCGAACACGACTGGGACTGACAGCCCCGACAACACCGTCGGCATCGTCGCCGAGATCACCGCGCAGCGGCCGGGCCGCTATGAGCTGAACAACGTCCGGCTCCGCTACCGGATCAACGGCGGCCCGGACCGAGTTGGCGAGGGCATCGACGTCGTGTTCGTCGTGTGCGCGGATGACCCGAAGCCCGCGCGTTGCGAAGAGGAGTGAGGCTCGCGCCAAGATCGCCGGCGTTGGTGCCGGGCGCAGCGAGATGGTCGGGTCAGCCCCCTGTGTCGAGCATCGCTGGCAGCGGCGCAGCCACACGTACACCGGGTCCGTTTCGAACGCAAGCACAACTCACGAGCTCCTGCGCGGCCCTTGACACCGACTGTGATACAACCGTATGGTTGTACCAATGCAGGCGATCTTCGACCACGACCGCATCTTCGCCGCCCTGGCGGACGCGACCCGGCGCGACATCGTGCGACGCGCGATCGATGGCGAGGAGGGGATCGCCGAGATGGCCGGCCACTACCCGATGAGCTTCGCGGCGGTGCAGAAGCACGTCGCGATCCTCGAGCGGGCGGGGCTGGTCACGAAGAAGCGCATCGGGCGGCGCAAGGTCGTCCGCACCAATCTCGAGGGGCTGCGCGTGGCGCGCCGCCTGCTCGACCAGTACGAGGAGCTCTGGCGCGGCCGGATCGACCGCATGACCTCCCTCGTCGCCGAAGGCAAGGAGAACGACCGATGACCGTGACCGCCGTCCGCAAGGACCCCGATGCCCTGACCATGACCCTGGATGCGGAATTCGACGCATCGGCCGAACGCGTGTGGGAACTGTGGGCCGATCCGCGCCAGCTCGAGCGATGGTGGGGCCCACCGACCTACCCCGCCACCTTTACGAAGCACGACCTGGCGCCGGGCAGCCGCGTCGAGTACCACATGACCGGGCCGGAAGGCGATCAGCCGAAGGGCTTCTGGGACATCCTCGAGGTCGATGCGCCGCATCGGTTGTTCGTTCGCGACGGGTTCCGGAACGACGATGGCACGGACAACGCGGAGATGCCTGTGAACGAGTTCGTCGTGACCATCGGCGATGCCGGCGGCGGACGGACCCGGATGTCGATCGAGAGCCGCTTCCCGAGCCGCGAGGCGATGGAGCAGCTCCTCGCGATGGGCATGGAGCAGGGCATCACGGAGGCCGTCGGGCAGATCGACGCGATCCTCGCAGAGGACGCGGTCGGCCAGCCGGCCGGCGCCTGAGCCGATGACGGGCTCGGCGCTCGAGCGCGTGCCCTTGGCGAACGTCGAGGAGCGGCTCTCCCGGGGGCCGCTCCTCGCACGCGTGGCTGGCGGGGGTGGGCCGATCAGGGGCAGGCGCCCTTCTCGAGTGCTGACCCACCACGGGTTGCCGCCCAGCTGGTCCCGAAGTTGTCACCGTCAGTGATCGGGTCCAGGTCGAGCTTCGTGCTCTTGTCTGGGCCCGGGTACACCTCGTTGAGGGCACCGACCTGGACGCATTCCCCACTCGGGAGCCAGACGAGGCCGCGGTTGTGCGCGGACGCCACGCCGGGGAGGGCCAGCAACGCCGCGAACGTGGCTGCGATGAGGAGAGAACGCCGCCGATTCATGACCAACTCCTTTCGAGAGCATCTGTGGGGAAGCCGTTTCGGCGCTGTGGATTCCGGATGGACATCAGTCCGTCCACTGGATCGTGCCGAGGGCCTCGCCCACGGCATCGGCGAGGTCTTCGCCCGTCGCGATCATCACGGTGTCGCCTGCCACGTCGACGATCCAGACCCGCGTGAAGGTGCCATCCTGCAGCCGCCAGGTCTGGTCAGGGTCGGCGATGAGCGGGGGTGCCTCGCCGGAGGTGACGCCCTCCGCCAGGCTCACGTCGAACACGACGCCCGCGGCCCCGCCCAGGGTCACCGGCGCCTCGTCGGCAACGGCGTATCCCTCCCGACCGGAGACATCGGCGACGACCTCGTCGACGGACTGGCCCTCGACGAGGTCCAGCGTGATCGCGCCGCCGCCGGCAGGTCGCAGCCAGAGCGACCCGAAGCCGGAGAAGTACTGGTCCACCCAGGCGGACGGTCCCTCCATCGTGAACGAGATGGACGCGGGCTCCCCCACGCCGTAGGCGCACCAGGTGACGTCCATCCCGTCCGTGCGCGCGACGACCGCGGTCCGTTCGCAGGCCGCCTCGCCAGACGGGGCCGACGTCGTGCTGGGTGCGAGGTCGGTCGTCGGCGACGGAGTGCCGTCGTCGGGTCCGCCGACGTCCCGGCCGGAGTAGAGGAATGCTCCTACCGCCACGATGAGGGCGGCGGCGGCCACTCCAAGCGCAACCTGCGCTGTTCGGGTGGAGAACACGGTCAGATACCTCGCCGGTCCCCGGAGGGCGCCGGCCTGCTTCGTCTTTGGGAGCTCGGCACGGATGGCACTTCGCACCCGTTCGGGCAGGGTCGTCACCCCCTCGTACTCGTCGAGGTACCTCTCGATCTGCTGGATGAATCGGTCGTCGCGGGTCATGCCGTGCCTCGCGTGATCGTTCCGCGTGCGTCGGCCTCGATGGCGGCACGCATGTGCTGGAGGGCGTAGTGCAACCGCGAGCGCGCCGTCCCGGTGGGCGTCCCCATCGTCTCGGCGGCTTCGGCTGGACTGAGTCCGAGGTAGTGCACGAGGACGACGACCGACCGATGCTCCACGCTCAGCTGTCGGAAGGCGCGATCGATCTGCTCGTTGATGGCGAGCGTCGCGCCCGGGTCGGGCGAGGTCGCCTCGTCGTGGGGCAGGAGCCGGAGGTTGCCGCGGTGACGTCCCTCGCGGCGCCCTTCGGCGTTGCAGGCATTGACCACGAGGCGGTACACCCACGCCTCGAAGCGGTCGGGATC
>DASVEQ010000069.1:0-10743 GCA_036380455.1 Candidatus Limnocylindria bacterium
TGGTACCTGCGTGGCAAGCTGGCCTTCCTGTTCGAGGTGGAGTGGACGGCGATGGTCGGCGACGCAGTGCTGCGACGCGGGCGCGAGATCCCGGTCGGCGAGCAGCAGGCGCGGTTCCTGGTGATCCCTGCGGAGCGCGCCGAGCTGCTGCGGCTCAAGCTCGCACGGTCGCCCTGGCTGCGCGCCGAGGTCGAGCGGCAGAACTGGCACGTGCTGAAGTGGCAGCATTTGGACACCCTGGCCCAGCGCGCCGGCGCGCGGCTGGAGTGGCTCGAGCCGGTGCTCGGACTCGACCCCCTCATCGAGCGCGGCGGGGAGCAGCTCACGATGTTCGGGGAGTGATCGCCAAGTCGCTTGCTCGCCCACCGGGCAAGGCGTAGACTCGCGCGGGAGTGCCGTGGTTCCCCCCTGCGGCACTCCCACTCCATGCCCTCAGCCGGTCGGAGATGCGTCCTTTCGGGGGCCGCGGCGGCCCATCGCGCGGCGCACGACGGTCATGACCTCGTCCACGTACGGCTGGCCCTGGCCGCTCTCAATGGCGTGCGCCAGACATCCGTCGATATGGTCCTCCAGGAGGAGGAGGGCGACCTGGTCCGCGGCCGCGGTCAGCGCCTCGACCTGCTGCAGCACGTCCAGGCAGTAGGCCTCCTCGTCGACCAGCCGCTGGATGCCGCGGGCCTGGCCCTCGATCCGGCGCAAGCGCGTGACGAGATCGCGCTTGTCCTTCGTGTAGCTGTGCCGGAAATGCGCCCCGTGGGCATCGGTCTTCATACTGCGGGGCAGTATGCGCGGCAGCGCGCCGAAGGGTCAATCGAGCATCGCGGTCGATCGCGGTAGCATGCAGGGCATGAGCCCTCTCGACCGCCACGAGCTGATCAGCCCGCTCGAGCGCGCCCTCATCGTGATCAGCCATCCGGACGATGGGGAGTTCGGTGCCGGTCCGACGATCGCGCACCTCACCCGAGCCGGCGCCCGCGTCGACTACGTCGTCACCACCGATGGCAGCAAGGGGACCGAGGATCCCGACGTGACCCCCGAGCAGCTGGCGTCCACGAGGATGGCCGAGCAGCGGGCGGCGGCCGACATCCTCGGCGTGACCGAGATCGTCCACCTCGGCTACCCCGACGGTTACCTGACCCCGTCACTCGACCTGCGACGCGACGTCGTGCGGCAGATCCGGCGCTTTCGCCCGGATCTCGTCATCACCCAGAACCCACAACGGCGCCTGGACCACAACCCGTTCATCGGCCACCCCGATCACCTCGCCACCGGAGAGGCGACGCTCGCCGCGGTCTACCCGGCTGCGCGTGACCATTTGAACTTCCCCGAGCTGTGGACCGAGGAGCACCTGGAGCCGTGGAAGGTGCGCCAGGTGCTGCTGACCGGCGTCGAGGAGCCGAATCTGTGGGTCGACGTGTCCGAGACGTTCGAGACCGGGCTGGCCTCGATCCTGGCCCACGAGAGCCAGGTCACCCGCGAGGAGGTCGAGGAGCGCATGCGCGAGCGGGCACGGGTGGTCGGCGAGCCGCAGGGGATCGGCATGGCGCAGGCCTTCCTGTCGATCATCCTCGAGTGACGCGACGCGGCGGCGGAGGCGGACGCGGCGGCTTCTGGGGCGGCGGGCCCGAGCCCGACCTGACGCGGCGGCCGGGCAGCGAGGGGCCCACCCTGCGTCGCATCGCCGGGTTCTTCACGCCGTACCGCGGGCGGCTCGCCTTCATCGCGGTCCTCATCCTGGTCACCGTCAGCGTCGGCGTCGTCAACCCCATCCTGATCAAGTTCGTGCTCGACAACCTCCTGCCCGGGGGCGAGCAGGACCTGGGGCTCCTCTACATCCAGGTCGGGTTGATGATCGTGCTGCCCATCGTGACGAGCGCCATCGGCGTGTGGCAGTCCTACCTGTCGAACGTCGTCGGGCAGCGGGTGATGAACGACCTGCGCCTGGCACTGTATCGGCACCTGCAGTGGATGCCGCTGCGCTTCTTCACCGAGACGCGGACCGGCGAGATCCAGAGCCGCATCGCGAACGACGTCGGCGGCGTGCAGTCGGTGGTGACCGATACGGCCGCCTCGCTGCTGAGCAACTTCGCAACCGTGGCGACCACCGTCGTCGCGATGTGGATCCTCGACTGGCGGTTGACCGTGCTGTCCCTGGCACTGATGCCGGTGTTCGCCTACATCACCTACCGCGTCGGCAAGGTGCGCCGGGAGGTCTCGACCCTCACCCAGCGCTCGATGGCCGAGATGAGCGCCATCACCGAGGAGTCGCTGAGCGTGTCGGGCATCCTGCTCTCCAAGACATTCGGCCAGCAGGAGGCGAGCATCGAGCGCTTCCGCGCCGAGTCGCAGCGCCTCGGCGACCTTCAGATCCGTGGCCAGATGATCGGTCGCTGGTTCTTTGCCCTGATCGGCACCTTCTTCAGCATCATGCCGGCGTTCGTGTACCTGGTTGCCGGCGTGCTGATCATCGGCGGCGACGACTCGGTCTCGATCGGAACGATCGTCGCGTTCACCACGCTCCAGTCGCGTCTCTTCTTCCCGCTCGGGCAGCTGCTGAACGTCCAGGTCGAGATCCAGGGCGCGCTGGCGCTCTTCGACCGGATCTTCGAGTACCTCGAGATGGACCACGAGATCACCGATGCGGACGACGCGGCCGAGCTGACCCCGGAGGGCCTGCGCGGCGAGGTGCGCTTCGAGAACGTGACCTTCCGCTACTCGGTCGCCGAGGCGCAGCTCGAGGTGGCGGACGAGGCCGCCGAGGCGGAGGCGGAGGGCCGCGCGGTCCCCACCGCCGTCCAGCCATTCGCGCTGGAGGGCATCGACTTCACCGCGCGACCCGGCCAGCTCGTGGCGCTCGTCGGCCCGTCGGGGAGCGGCAAGACGACCTCCACGTACCTCATCCCGCGGCTGTACGACGTCGATGCAGGGTCGGTGCTGATCGATGGCATCGACGTGCGCGGCATCCGGCTCGAGTCGCTCGGGCGGGTGATCGGCTTCGTGACCCAGGAGACGTACCTGTTCCACGACACGATCCTCGCGAACCTGCGGTACGCAAAGCCCGACGCGACGATGGCCGAGATCGAGGCGGCCGCGAGCGCCGCGGCGATCCACGACCGGATCGCCGAGCTGCCCGACGGCTACGACACGGTCGTGGGGGAGCGTGGCTACAAGCTGTCGGGCGGCGAGAAGCAGCGCGTGGCGATCGCGCGCGTGCTGCTGAAGGACCCGCGGATCCTCATCCTCGACGAGGCGACATCGGCGCTCGACACCGTGAGCGAGCGGCTCATCCAGGCGGCGCTTGCCCGGCTGATGGAGGGCCGCACGACGATCGCCATCGCCCATCGGCTGTCGACCATCCTGCGGGCCGACCAGATCCTCGTGATGTCCCGTGGCCGGATCGTCGAACGCGGCACGCACGAGGAGCTCATCCGACAGGAGGGCCTGTACGCCAAGCTCTCCGCCGAACAGTTCGGCCTGGAGTCCTCGGCCGGTCGTTGATCGCGTGACGCGAGCGGACGTCCCTCGACGAGTCACGGGCAGAGTGAGCCACCGCCCGAGTCGGAAGGCCGCTACAGACCAGGTACGGGCTCGATAACGCGATGCACGCTCCAGCTGTCGGCAAGTCCCTTAAGGACGTGCGTTCCCCGGCTTTCGAATGTGAGGCCGGAACCGGCCACGAGATCCTTCACTGTCTGGGACACGAGCACTTCGCTAGGGCCTGCAAGGGAAGCGATCCGTGCTCCAATGCTCAGTGCGATGCCGCCGATCTTGCCATCGATCGTCTCGACCTCTCCCGTGTGGAGGCCGGCGCGCACTATGATGCCGAGCGGCGCCATCGAGTCGACGATTGCCCGGGCGCAGCGGACGGCACGCGCGGGACCATCGAACGCTGCGAGGAAGCCGTCACCGGCCGTGTCCACCTCGGCACCTCGATACCGATTCAGTAGCGCCCGGACCGTGGCATGGTGTCTCTCGACGATTACGCGCCACTCGCGGTCGCCCACCTGATGGGCCGTCGCCGTCGAGCCGACCATGTCGGTCACAAGGACTGTCATCACCACACGCTCGAGGTCGTCCCGCTCGTTGGCAACCGTTCCCAGAAAGCGATCAATTGCCGTGAGGACCGGCGCGTTGTCACCCATCCAGAGCGGTGCGTCCCGGCCGGGGAGAGGTACGAGTCGCGCGCCGGGAATGTGATTCGCGAGGTACTCGGAAGACAGAGGCCACGAGGGCTCCGGGTGTCCCGGTCGGGTCATGACGAGGACTGGTACCTGGATGGCCGGCAGGAGTGGGCGAATGTCCGTCTCACTGTAGAGGCCGGCGGAAGCTTCCCAGTAGCCGGGCGATGTGCTCAAGAGGACGTAGCGATACCACCAGTCCAGGAAGGACGCGTCGCCTGCCATGCTGGGCATGTCCTTCCGGATGGCGTCTCTTGCATTGGCCCATGACCAAGCCTTGATGTGATTCGCCTGCGCGCGCCATTGGTCGACGGTCCACTCCCAAGGTGTCTCCGGCGACCATAGCCAATTTGCCGCGGCCTCGTAGAGCACCAGACCATTGGTTCGATCCGGGTACGTGACCGCGAACATGGTGGCAGCGAAGGCACACTCTTGTGTCGCGATGAGGGTCGCGCGGTCCGAGCCAACCGCGTCCAGGAGCACGCGGATGTCTTCCATGATGACCTCGAGCGGCCATACTTCGCGCGGCGATGAGCGCTCGGAGCATCCCATTCCGCGGACGTCCGATACGACCAGGCGTCGTGATCGTGCGAGCCCGGTCAAGAACTCCCGCATTGCAGGGTGGGCCCAGTTCATCTCGACGTTCGAGACAAGGCCCTGGAGATAGACGAGGTCCTCCGTCCCATCCCCGATGACCTGGTACGCGAGGGCGTCAGTCCCGTTCCATGCGAAGTGCGTTTCTGGTCGTCGCCCCATCGTCATTCGACGAGTCTCCGGCCGCGCGTGTCCCCTGGCAAGAGCTGACTGCGGACCGCCATCCGTCCTCGGGATCCGTGCGACACTGACCGTATGTCGAACAGGCTCAAAAGCGAGACGAGCCCGTACCTCCTCCAGCACGCCAACAACCCGGTCGACTGGTACCCGTGGGGAACGGAGGCGCTCGAGCGCGCCCGGCAGGAGGATCGGCCGATCTTCCTGTCGATCGGCTATGCCGCCTGCCACTGGTGCCACGTCATGGAGCGCGAGAGCTTCGAGAACCCGGAGATCGCCGCGCTGATGAACGAGCACTTCGTTTCCATCAAGGTCGACCGCGAGGAGCGGCCGGATCTCGATGACGTGTACATGGCCGCGGTGCAGGCGATGACCGGATCGGGCGGCTGGCCGATGAGCGTCTTCCTGACGCCGGACCTCCGTCCGTTCTTCGGCGGGACCTACTTCCCGCCGGGGGATCGCCACGGGATGGCCGGCTTCCCCCGCGTGCTGAGCTCGGTGGCCGACGCGTATCGGACGCGCCGCGACGAAGTCGACGAGCAGGCCGGGATGCTCGCGGCGCACCTGCAGTCGGCGCTGGCCGTGCCGACCGGCGATCGCGAGCCCGAGCGCCGGCAGCTCGAGGCGGCGGTCGCCCGGCTGGCCGCAACCTTCGACGCCACGCACGGCGGGTTCGGTGGGGCTCCGAAGTTCCCTGGGCCGATGACGCTCGAGTTCCTGCTCCGTGCCTGGCGACGCTCCGGCGACCCCGCGACACTGAACATGGTCACGCGGACCTTGGACGCCATGGCCGACGGGGGCATCCACGACCAGCTCGGCGGCGGCTTCGCCCGCTACAGCACCGATGCCCACTGGCTGGTGCCCCACTTCGAGAAGATGCTGTACGACAACGCTCTCCTGGCGCACGCATACCTCGAAGGGCATCGGGCGACCCGTCACGAGCGCTACGCCGACGTCGCACGGAAGACGCTCGACTTCATGCTGACCGAGCTCCGCACGACCGATGGTGGCTTCGCCGCGGCGCTCGACGCGGACTCGGAGGGCGTGGAGGGCCGGTTCTACGCCTGGGAGCACGCGGAGCTGTCCGCAGTCCTGGCCGATGCCGGCCTCGACGCCGACGAGCGGCAGACGATCGCGGCCTTCTGGGGCGTGACACCCTCCGGCAACTGGGAGGGCACCAACGTCCTGCACCGAGCGGGGCGGACGGCGCCCGACGAGCTGGTCGACCGCGCGGCGTCCGCCCTGCTGGCGGCACGGGCTCACCGCACTCGACCGGCACGCGACGACAAGCAGGTCGCCGCCTGGAACGGCTTCGCGCTGCGCGCCTTCGCCCACGCGGCGCTCGTGCTGGCGGAGCCGCGCTACGCGACGGTGACCGTCGAGGTCGTCGCCTTCGTGCGCGACGTCCTGCTGCGCGGCGGCGACCGCCTGTGGCGGACAGCGCGCGACGGCCGCGGCCGAACGCCGGCCTTCTGCGAGGACGCCATGGCCGTCGCCGATGGGCTGCTCGGCGCGTATGCAGCCCTCGGCACCGAGGAGCCGCTGCTGCTCGCCCGCGCGCTGGTGGATCGCGCGATCGCCGACTTCTGGGACGAGGCGGGCGGCACGTTCGTCGACACCTCGAGCGAGCATGACCGGACGGTCGCGCAGCCACGCGGCCTGGTCGACAACGCGACGCCATCGGCGAACTCGCTCGCGGCCGACGTGCTCCTGCGCCTCGCACTGCTCGGCGGCGATGCGGACTACGCGCGTCGCGCCGGCTCGATCCTGCGCACGGTCAGCCCGGCGCTCGAGCGGCAGCCGAGCGCCTTCGGCCGCATGCTGTGCGCCGCAGATCGCGCGCTGGGCGAGCAGATCGACGTCGTGGTCGCCGGCCCGTCGGCCGCGGTCGACGGAGCCCGGGCGCTGCGCGAGGCCGCTGCACGCCCGTACGTCCCGGATCTCGTCCTGGCCGGCGTCGAGGCAGGCGCCGCGCACGCATCCTGGCCGCTGTTCGATGGGAAGCGTGCTGAGCGGCCGACTGCCTACGCGTGCCGGGGGTATGCCTGCGACGCACCAACCGGCGACCCGCTCACGCTCGTCGGGCAGGTGGAGGCGCTCGCGCCGGTGCGCGCCCGGACCTAGCCGGCCAGGAAGGCCAGCCGCACCGTCCGCTGCGGGTTGTCGCGGTTCGGATCGAGCAGGGCGATCGACTGCCAGGTCCCCAGCGTCATCTGACCGGCGACGACGGGGATCGTCAGCGAGGGCGAGACGAGCAGCGGCAGGATGTGGTCCGCGCCGTGTCCCGGTGACCCGTGGCGATGCCGCCAGCGGTCGTCGCGCGGCAGGAGCCGGTCGAGGGCGTCCACGAGGTCGGCGTCCGAGCCGGCTCCCAGCTCGACGATCACCAGCCCGGCGGTGGCGTGCGGCACGAAGATCGTCAACAGCCCATCGGTGGCGTCGATCCCGGACAGGAAGGCGGCGCAGTCCGCCGTCACGTCGACCAGCCGCCGGTCGCGCCCCGTCTCGACCGTGAGCTCAGCCGAATGCATGGGTCTGCGAGGTCATCGGCATGGGGGAACCTGCTTGCCGCCATCGTGACGGCTGAAGCGGACGGTGCTGCCGCCACCGGTGCGGAATCGCATCTCGTCGTCGATGACGACGATGATGCCGCCAGTTGCGTTGATCATCTCGCCGTCCGATGCCAGGTCGAGCGGCGCGCGCCGCTCCGATCCCGCCCGTCCACCTCGTCCCAATAGCTCCCATCGACCTGGATGGTGGAGAGGAGGCCGCAGTGGCCAAGCGCGAACCGATAGGCCACGCCGTGCTCCACGGAGCCGGCGACGGGAAGCTCGAGAGGATCGTCCGCCGAGATCCCGACGAAGGGATCGGGGCCGGACGGAGCTCCATCCGCGGAGCATCCGATCACCGACACGGCCAGACAGATGATCACCCATCGGAGCCTCACGGCGCACCGTAGCTGTGCTCGCCGACGATGAACAGGCCGGCGCCGATATAGGTGAACAGCACACCGGCGAAGCCGAGGACCACGAGCCATGGGGCGACGGACGCCAGCCGGTCGCGCCGCCCTGCGACGTGCAGGTAGGCGCCGAACACGAGCCAGGTGGCGGCCGCGGCCAGCTCCTTGGGATCGTTGCTCCAGTACGAGCGCCATGCGAGGTTGGCCCACACGGACCCGAGCGCGATGGCCAGCGTCAGGATCGGGAAGCCGATGAGCACCGCTCGATGGGTCACGATCCGCGCGGCGCCGGCGCTCGGCAGCAGGGCGATCCGATCCGCGGCCGCTCGCTGGGCCAGCTCGCCGAGCGCGGCGATGAAGGCGAAGCCCGCCACCGCGTAGGCGACCACCGCCGACCCGACGTGCACCGTGAGCAGCAGCGGTTGCTGGAGTGCCGGCACCAGCGGCTGGATCGTGTCGTCACGGCTCAGCCCGAAGGCCACGAGGCCGGCGGCGAGCAGGGCGGCGAGGGGGGCGAGCCCGGCGATCGGGTACGCCCGCGCCAGGAGCCAGTGGACGACGAGCACCGCGGCGGCGAAGGAGATGCTGAACTCGTGGAGGTTGGACCACGGTGCGTGGCCGATCGCCTCGGTGCGGATGACCAGCGCGGCGATCAACAGGGCCGTGGCGACCGAGACGGCGATGCCAACCGCCGTCGTGACCGCGGCGCTCAGCGTGCCGGTCGTGGTCGTGCCGGTCACGTGTGCAGCCTCGGGTGATCGGCTCCCCAGCAGCATGGCGGCAAGTCCGGCCGCTGCGGCGGTCGCCAGCAGCGCAAAGGCCGCGATGAGTAGCACGGTGGGAAGGACGGTCATCGATCGATCCGGTCGTTGCGGCCGACCGGTGCCGGCAGGTCAGCCGGCCAGGACGGCGTCGGCGGCGCCCGTCCGGGTGCCGCATCGGTAGCAGGACGCGTCACCGGCGGTCAGGGTTGCCCCGCAGTTCACGCAGTCGAGCGACAGGTCGCGCTCGCACTTGGCGCAGAAGCGCGCGCCCATCGGATACTGGAGTCCGTCGAAGGCGCAGTAGGGGACGCCTCGCGGGGCGGCGTCGAGCGCCGGCCGTGCGTCGTCCGCGCTCGGTTCCGGAAGCGCCACGACCGGGCCGCTGGCCCGGCCCTCGGCGATGCCGACCTGGCTCACCCGTAGGTAGCCCACGAGGAGCCACAGCACGTAGAGGCCCACGAGCCCGACCAGCAGGTACGGGAAGACGGTGGCCAGCGCCGACAGCGGCTCGTTGGCGACCCACTCGATCAGATCGCGAATCAACTCCATTCGGCGCCGATTCTAGCATCGGCCGGGTCGCCCCCGGGGTGGGTTACACTCGGCCAACACGCCACATCCGGAGGCCGATGTCGCGCCAGCGCCTTGATCCCCGTACGCCGCTGACGGAGCTCCACGTCCACCTCGGGGCCGCCGTCACGCCGGCCATCATGTGGGGGATCGCGCATGCGCAGGGCATCCGCCTCCCGACGAAGGACTACTGGGCGTTCCGGGACCTCATCACCGTCGGGCGCCGGCGTCGCAGCTTCGACGCCTACCTCGACCTCTTCCACTGGACCGAGCTGATCCAGTCCAGCCCCATCGCGGTCGAGCGCAGCGTGTACGAGGTCATCGGCGGGGCGTATCGCAAGAACAACGTCACCCAGCTCGAGCTCCGCTTCAACCCCATGAAGCGGAACCGGGGTGGAGAGCAGGACCTCGACCACATCATCGCGGCCGCCGTCCGGGGCATGGACCGCGCCGTGCTCGAGTACCCGCAGGTCCGCGCCGGACTGATCTTCTGCCTGGACCGCGGGTTCAGCCGCGAGCTCAACGAGATCATCGCCGCCAAGGCGATCGCCTGGCAGAGCCGTGGCGTGGTGGGGGTCGATATCGCCGGGCCGGTGGTCGACGACTTCCGCTTCGGCGACTATGCCGAGATCTACGCGGCATGCCGCCGCGCCGGACTCGGCCTCACCGTCCACGCCGGCGAGACCGGCGGCCCCGACGAGGTGCGCGACGCGCTCGAGCAGCTGGAGCCGGATCGCATCGGCCACGGCGTCCGTGCCGCCGACGACCCCGGCGTGCTCGACATGCTCCGGGAGCGGGGCACCGTGCTCGAGGTCTGCCCGAGCTCGAACCTCAACACGCGGGTCCTGGCGAACGCCGGCGAGGTCCGGCGCGTGGTGCGCTCCCTCGTCGATCGGGGGGTGCGCTTCACCGTGAGCACGGATGGCCCGGAGATGCTTCGCTCCTACCTCCGGGACGAGCTGCAGCTCCTGATGCGCCACGAGATCCTGTCGCTCGAGGAGGTGAAGCGGGCCATCCGCATCGGCTCCGAGGCCAGCTTCCTCGACCGCGCACCGAGCATCGAGAGCTCGGTCACCGGTCGTGCCGATGGGGGAAATGGCCGCGCGGCGATGCCCGTCGGGGTCGGCGGCTAGGCCCGTATACTGCCGGCCGTGTCATCGATCTGGCGCCCGGTTCGTGAGCGTGCCCCAGCCCGGAGCCTGATGGTCGTCGTCGCCCATCCGGGCGACGAGGCGTTCGGCTTCGCGGGCGCGATCGCGTCGGCGGCCACCGAGGGTGCGTACGTCGTCGTCGTGTGCGTCACACGTGGCTGGTTCGATCCGCGGCTCACCGTCGCATCGCCCCTGCCGGGCGGCAAGAACCGGGATGTGAAGGACGCGGCCATCACCTGGCGCAACCTCGACACAGTCCGCGAGGACGAGCTTCGCCGCTCGGTGGCCCTCCTTGGAGTGCGGGTCGTGCGGATGCTCGACTACGCGGAGGGCGACCTCGACCGGGTCGACTT
>DASVEQ010000070.1:0-19127 GCA_036380455.1 Candidatus Limnocylindria bacterium
CGCTTCTGGCTCGACCGCGGCGTCGACGGCTTCCGGATCGACGTGGCGCCGATGGTGATGAAGGACCCCGAGCTCCGAGACAACCCACCGAATCCCCACCCCGGCTGGGAGCACTCGCGCCTCGGATCGTGGCTGACGCAGCTCCACGTCAACGACCACAACCACCCGGACATGCACGAGCTGTATCGGTCGTTCCGGGCCATGCTCGACGCCTACCCCGGCGAGCGGGTGAGCATCGGCGAGCTCCACCACCCGGACTTCGACCGCTGGGCCGAGTACTACGGGGAGCGGCAGGACGAGATCCACGTCCCGTTCAACTTCCACGTCATCAACAGCCCATGGCGAGCCGATGCAGTCCGGCGAGCAGTCGAGGGCGTCCAGAGCGCGCTGCCACCGGGGGCCTGGGCGTCCTGGGTTCTTGGCAACCATGACCAGCCGCGCTTCGCGTCGCCCGAGCGGGCCGGTCGCGACCAGGCGAAGGTCGGGATGCTGCTGCTGCTGACCCTGCGAGGGACGCCGACGATGTACTACGGCGAGGAGATCGGCATGGTGGACGTCCCGGTCGCCAGCGCCGAGGCGCGAGATCCGCTGGAGCGGCGGGAGCCCGGGCGCGGCCGTGACGCGGAGCGATCGCCGATGCAATGGGACGCCTCCCCGAACGCCGGCTTCACCGCGGCCGATGCACAGCCCTGGCTTCCGCTGGCGCCGGACTACGCTGACGTCAACGTCGCCGGCCAGGCCGAGGATCCCGATTCGATCCTGACCCTCACACGGGACCTGCTCCGCCTGCGGCGCGAGCACTCGATCCTGCATCGCGGCGACTTCGAGCCCTTCGGACCGACGCCGGACGGCGTCTTCGCCTTCCGCCGCATCGGCTCCCACGGCCAGCTGAATATCGTCCTCAATCTCACCGCCGATGTGCGCCTCGTGCCCGATGCGGGCCCCGGCCGCGTCCTGATCGGAACCCACCGCGACCGCGACGGCGCCCGCGTCGATCAAACGGTGGGCCTCAGCCCCAACGAGGCCGTGGTGATCGAATCGGACAACCGAGGTGAACCAGGGATCGCTCGGTAGCCACTGATTCGCCAGCCTGTGCACAAGAGGGTCATGGCTCCAGACCTCCAGCGGTTTCGATCTCGAGCACGTCGCCCGGCCTAGTTCGAGTCCGCTTGTCGGCTCGCTTCGCCACCGATTCAGCCTGGCGCGGCTGGCACCCGTGCGAGTTGCGATCGATGAGACCTGCGCGTCAGCCGACGCGGATCAGCTTCTTGTTCGTGAACTCGTCGGCCCCGAAGCGCCCGAGCTCGCGGCCGGAGCCTGACCGCTTGATGCCGCCGAACGGCAGCTCGGCGCCATCGGCCAGGACCACGTTCACGAAGACCATGCCGGCCTCGATCGCATCGGCGACGCGCATCGCCTGGTCCCCGTCGGTGGTGTAGATGTACGAGCCCAGGCCGTACGGGATGTCGTTCGCGATGCGCACCGCATCGGCCTCATCCTTCGCGCGGTACACCTGCGCCACCGGGCCGAAGAACTCCTCCTTGGAGGCGGGGTTGTCGGGGGTGACATCGGTCAGCACGGTCGTCGGGAAGAACGCACCGTGTCGCGTGCCGCCGTGGACGAGCCGCGCCCCATGGTCGACCGCGCGATTGACCTGCTCGTCCAGGATCTCAGCGGCCTTCAGCGAGGACAGCGGGCCGAGCGCCGAGTCCTCCGAGGTCGGGTCGGTGGCCTCGATCTCGGCCAGCTTGGCGGTGAACTTCTGGAGGAACGGCTCGTACAGCTCGTCGGCCACGATGAACCGCTTGGCGGCATTGCATGACTGGCCGCTGTTGTCGAGGCGGGCATCGACCGCGTTCTGCACGGTGGCGTCCAAATCGTCCGTCGAGAGCAGGACGAAGGGATCGGAGCCGCCCAGCTCGAGCACGACCTTCTTCAGGTGGCGGCCGGCGATCTCGGCGACCGCGGCCCCGGCCCGCTCCGAGCCAGTGAGCGAGACACCCTGCACGCGCGGATCGGCAATGACGCGCTCGAGCTGGTCGTGCGTGGCGTAGACGTTCACGTACGCGCCGGGCGGGAAGCCCGCGTCGCGGAACATCTGCTCCATGGCCGCCGCGGACTCGGGGCACTGCGCGGCGTGCTTGAGCAGGATGGTGTTGCCGATGATCAGGTTCGGACCGGCGAAACGGGCGACCTGGTAGTAGGGGAAGTTCCAGGGCATGACGCCCAGCAGCACTCCGAGCGACGAGCGCCGGATGACCGCCGAGCCATCGCCGGCGAGCAGGTCGATCGGCTCGTCCTTCAGGAAGTTGGGCGAATGGTCCGCGTAGTACTCGTAGATGTCGGCAGCGAAATCCACTTCCGAAAGGGCCTGCCCGATGGGCTTGCCCATCTCACGGACGATCAGCTCGGCCAGCTCCTGGCGGCGCTCGCGGTGGAGCTCTGCCACCCGGCGGATGAGGGCCGCACGCTCGTCGACCATGGTCGACTTCGACCAGGTGCGGTGCGTCTCGTCGGCGGCGGCGATTGCCGCCTCGAGGTCCGCATCGGAGATGGTGTCGTAGGTCTTGACCGTCTCGCCCGTGGCGGGGTTCGTCACGGCATAGCTCATCGTGTGAGTCTCCTTGTCAGTGCGCCACGCTGGGCCGGCTGCCGCGGTGCACCCCCACCGGAGGCAGGCTGGTGGGCCGGAGGGCCGATTCTACCGTCGGGCGCAATGGCAGGCGAAGAGAGCGGCGGGAACATGTAGCCGGGGCTCGGCGGCGAACATCGATACCTTCGAGGCGAGCCTCGTCCGCGAACGAATTCCACGCGGACCAGGTCGCGGCCATCCAGGAATCCGCCGCTCAGCGGCGGACGGGCAGGAAGCCGCCGTCCGCTGCGCGGGCCGCAACGAAGAGGAGATCGGCCAGACGGTTGAGGTACGGGACCACCTGCGACTCGGGCAGCTCGCCGGATTCCGCCAGGGCGACGGCTCGCCGCTCTGCACGTCGCACGGTGGCCCGCGCCAGGTCGAGCGCCGCGCCGGTCATGGACTCGCCGGGCAGGACGAACTCCTTCGGCTGTTCCACGAGCTCCTCGAGCTCGTCGATCTCCCGCTCGAGGGCGGCCACCATGTGCTCGGTCACGCGCGAGGTCCCATCGGCGAGGCGATGGCGGCGATCGACGTGGGTGGCAAGCTCGGCACCGACGACGAACAGCTCGCGCTGCAGGCGGATCGTCAGCTCGGCGAGACGGGCCTCGGCTCGATCGGTTCCGTTGCCGATCGCGGCGCGCGCCAGCCCCAGCGCGGATACGGCCTCGTCGGTGGTGCCGTAGGCATCGGTGCGAAGGTCGGACTTGCTGATCCGGTCGCCGCCGAAGAGGAGCCCGGTCGTGCCGTCGTCGCCCTTTTTCGTGTAGATCCGCATCGGCGCATGGTACGCGCGGCGCGACCTAGAAGAGGCCGGGGGGCGGCTCCCACCGCTCGGCCAGCAGCGTGACCTTGACCGGCGGGCCGACGACCTCTTCGGTCTTCGTCTTGACGGTCTGGATCAGCTCGCCGGCCCACGGGCAGAACGGCGTGGTGAGCACCATCTTGATCTCGGTCGGCGCGCCGTCGGCGCCGATCTCCACGGCCTTGATGAGGTCGAGATCCACGATGCTCATCCCGATCTCTGGATCCTGGATGTCATACAGCGCGGTCATGACCTCGTCGACCTTGCCGAGGTTGGAATCGATTGTCATTGCAACCAAAGTGTACCGCGCCGGTGCGAGCGCGTCGCTCGCACCGATCATAGGAGCTCCGAGTCGTACGTCGGATGCGGCTGGGGCACGAGCGGGCGAACGCGGTGGTACCCCTCATGGATCGCGTCGCCGGCCTCGATGGCCGCGCGCAGGGCCGCGATCTCGGCGGCCGTATCGGCCTGGCTGGCATGCGACTCGAGCGCCTCGAGCTTCCGCGCGCCGACCGAGGTGATATCGATCCGATGGGTCGGCGCCTGTTCCTCCGGCGACAGGTCGTAGAGCGTGCCGCTCGGATCGAAGACCGGCGAGATCACGTACACCGCATTCGGCGCCTGGCCCGCCTCCGACAGTTGCTCGACCGCCCAGCGCGTGGCGTTGCCGACCACCACGTGATCTGGGTGTCCGGTGACGCCGTGCGGCCCGAAGGTGATGACCGCCTGCGGCCGCCGATCATCCAGCCAGGCGGCGATCTCATCGATGAGCGTGGGGAAGTCCTGGTCGGCGATTCCACCATCCGGGTAGCCATCGAGGATCGAGACCTCGTCGAGGCCGATGGCCCGCGCGGCGCTGATGAGCTCGGCCTCGCGGCGATCGCCGAATCCAGGATCCGGCGCGCCGTCGGGCGTGCCGGCCTCCCCGCGGGTCACGACCAGCAGCCGGGTCGTGACGCCGGCGTGGTGGGCGAGCGCCAGGGCGCCGGCACACGCGAAGCTCTCGTCATCGGGATGCGCGAGGACGGCCGCGAGGCCGCCCGCGGCGATCGGGTAGCTCATCGGTCCTCCTCGGAAGATGGGTCATCGGGATCGTCGGAGAGCATGGTCCAGCCCTGGCGCTCGACGGCCGCCCTCATCGTACGCAGGACGGCCAGCTTCCCGCTCGCGACCTCCGCAATGAAGCGGCGGGTCCCTGCCGCGTCCAGAAGCGAGCCCGGCGGTGCGCTGTCACGGCCGACGTTCAACCAGGCGAGGTGGTACCGGTCCATGCGGCCCCAGACGCGCTCGAGCAGCCGGTCGGAGGCCAGCAGCCAGGATCGGAACTGGTCCCAGTCCGGGTCGGCGACGATGGCCTCGCCGGTCGCCACGAGGGTATCGGTCTCGGCGAGGAACGTGGCACGCGACATCACGGCGGCGGGTCGATCGTTCACGGCCCGCCGAGTATAGGAGCGGGGCCGGGACCGGGGCGTTCGTACCATTGCCCGGCATCGCGCGAACGGCCCACACTCGGGCCATGGAGCGCACGGGCGCGATCGACGCCTTCCGCACCACGCTCGGGCTCCTGGTGGCCGGCCCGCTGCTCGCCGTGCTCGTCGTCAGCCGGGCCCTCCCGCTGACCGACCTGGCCGCTGCCGGCGTCGGCTGGGTCCCCACGCTGCTCGCCGGCAGCCTGATCGCC
This sequence comes from Candidatus Limnocylindria bacterium, assembly GCA_036380455.1. Classification (GTDB taxonomy): domain Bacteria; phylum Chloroflexota; class Limnocylindria; order QHBO01; family QHBO01; genus JACDBZ01. Next base: position 5,119 of record DASVEQ010000070.1, read on the forward strand.
GTCAGCGCGATCGCCGCCGTCGCCTGGCTCATGGGTGGACTGCGGTCCGGCCGGGTGGAGTCGCTCCTCGCGGCGGGCGCCTCGGGTGCTCTGGCGGGTGGAGCGGTCGCCTGGCTCTCGGGTGCGAGCCTCCTCCTGCCGATCGTCCTCGCCGCTGCCGCGCTCCTCGCGGCGGCGCTCGTGGCACGAGAGCAGGCGACCCTCCGCCGGCGCACGCCGCGCCTCATCTTCGCCGCCTCGGCCCTGGCGGTCGTCGGGCTCGGAGTGATGGCCGAGCTCGTTCCCGGCGCTCGGTCCCTGGTCGATGAGGTCCGTGGCTCCATCGCGGTGATCGGGGCGGCACTGGCAATCGCGGCAGCACTGGTCTCGGTGGGCCGCGGGGTCGGCCCGGTGGCGACCGCGCTCCTCCCCGGCATCGCGGCCACCGCGGTCGCGCGGGATGCGAGCCTGGAGTCGGTGATCGCCCTGGGGGCCATGCTCGGCTCTCAGCTGATCTCGATCATCGTCGCCGCCAAGCCCCGACCGGTGGCCGAGCCGGAGACCGATCGCCTGCCAGATCTGGCGGCCCAGGTCACCGACGCGGTCCTGCGCTTCGACGGCCGGCTGCGGCTGCGCGACTGGAATCCCACCGCGGCCACCCTGCTCGGCCTGGACAGCGCCTCTCGTGGAACGCGTCTCGAAGACCTGCTCGGGGTGGCTCTCACCGAAATGCCGCTGCCCGGCGGCCAGCCGTCGAGCGTCGCGGGCGTCGGGGGGCTGCGCATCACCCTCCACCGGACCGGAGACGGCCTGACGGTCGTCATTCGGGATCCCGGCGGGTCGCCGGAGGCGGAGCGCCTCGGGCGCGAGCTGCGCGGGACGATCGAGGAGCTCCTCCAGGCCAGACGCACCGTCGAGCTCCAGCGCCAGGAGCTGGAGCGCGCATCGTCGATCGACCCCCTCACCGGGGTTTCCAGCCGCGCCGCCCTCCTGGAGCGTCTGCGCGTGGAGGTCGCCCAGGCACGCCGCTACCACCATCCGGTGGCGGTGGTGCTGCTGGACATCGACGGTTTCGCGGCGGTCAACCGCAACCACGGCACGACCGGCGGCGATGCCGCGCTCCGCGAGGTGGCGCTCCGGATCCGCCTGCGAGTTCGGGAGGCCGACGAGCTCGGTCGGGTCGGAAGCGACGCCTTCCTGGCCGTCCTCCCGCACACCGAGGAGGCCGGTGCGGCCATCTTCGCCGATGCCCTCCAGCACCGGCTCGGCCTCCGGCCGATCATGGTCGGCGACGAGCAGCTCGCTCTCACCGTCAGTGTCGGCGTGGCCGTCATGCGGCCCGGCGACGACCTGGATCTGGATGCCCTGTTGACCCGCGTGAACGAGGCGCTGGCGAGCGCGAAGGGTGCCGGCGGCAACCGGATCGCGCTCGATCGGCTCCACGGCCTGGCCCGCCTCGAGGACCACCGGCATGACCACGGGCCAGCGGCGTCCGACCACCCCAGCGAAGGGGGCGGCGCCGTCTGAGCTCCGAGCCCCGCGAGGGGCAGTTGTGCACAACATGTGCACATCGCGAGCGCCCGGACCACCACATGTTGTGGATAAACGCCGGGCGCTTCGTCTCCGAGGGCTGTAGACTCGGCTCTCGATGCCGCCCACCTCCGCCGCCCTCTCCGCGAAGCTCATCTTCCCGACGAAGGAGATCGTCGAGGAGTACTACCTGCCGATCATCTACACCGCGTGTCGCACTTGCTACTCCGAGCAGGTTCCCGACCAGATCTGGGACAAGGCGGTCAGCCGGCAGGTGGCCGACGAGAAGCAGCAGAACCTCGTCCGCAAGGTCATGGAATCGGGACACGGCAGCACGATCGAGCACGTCAATTTCACGTTCGCCATCAGCGGCGTCACCCGCACGCTGTCGCATCAGCTGGTCCGCCACCGCGCCGGCACCGCGTTCGACCAGCAGTCGCAGCGCTACGTCAGCTTCAAGAAGCGCGACAACTTCACGATCCCCGACTCGATCACGAAGGGCGACCTCCCGGACGATCTCGCCGGCCGCTTCCAGCGAGCGATCGACGACAACCTGGACCTGTACGGGCAGCTGCTCCAGGCCGAGGTGCCCGCTGAGGACGCGCGCTTCATCTTCCCGAACGCGATGCAGACGAACCTCATCATGACGGTGAACCTGCGCCAGCTCATCCACATGAGCGGCCTGCGGCTGTGCACCATGGCGCAGTGGGAGATCCGGCAGCTGTTCAAGCAGATCCGCCACGAGATCTTCCGAGTCAGTCCGTTCTTCGGTAGCTTCCTGGCCCCGAAGTGCGTGCCACTCGGCTACTGCGACGAGATGGGCAACCGCGACGAGCACTGCCGCATCCGCCCGCACCGCGACACGGTCATGGCGGTCTGGGAAGCCTACCGCGGCGGAACCCTGGCGGAGACCGAGGGCCCGGTCGTGCCGGAGACGAGCCCGTTCCGCCCGAAGCCGCGCCGCGTGCCGCTGCCGGTGGCGGAGGGAGGCGTCCGGCCATCGCACGGCGAGCCGGTCGGCGCCCAGCTCGGGCAGGCGGGAGACTCCGACCGGGTCTGACCGGCGCTACCCTCCCGGGGTGAAGCCGATGACCCACACGCGCCGATGACCCACGAGGGCCGTCGCCCCGGTGACCGGCGTGTCCGCGTCGAGCGCCAGCGGCCCCAGGAGTTCACGGTCAAGCCGCCGACGCGGCTCCGCCGGCCCCCGCCGCCGGCGCTGTCGCTCGTGCTGCTGTTCGCCATTCTCATCAGCGTCGGCACCGCCCTGTTGATGCTCCCGGTGGCGACGAACAGCGGTGAACCGACCCGCTTCCTGGACGCGCTCTTCACCGCAACCTCGGCCGCCTGCGTGACCGGCCTCGTCGTTCTCGACACGGCCACCCACTGGAGCCCGTTCGGCCAGGTCGTGATCCTGCTGCTCATCCAGGCCGGCGGCTTCGGGATCATGGCCGGCTCCACGCTGCTGCTCTTCCTCTTCGTCAGACGCCGGACGACGCTCCGCGACCGGGTCCTGGTGCAGGAATCGTTGGGTGGTATCCACCTGGGGACCGTCACGTCACTCCTGAAGCGCATCGCGATCTTCACCGTCGCCTGCGAGGTCGTCGGCGCCATCGCGCTCTCGATCGCCTTCGTCTCAGGACCCGAGGCCGGGCCGCCGGGGGATCCGCTCGGCGTCTGGTGGGGCATCTTCCACTCGGTCTCGGCATTCAACAACGCCGGCTTCGATCTCACCGGCGGCTTCCGTTCGCTCATCCCCTTCCGCGACGATTGGGCCGTCCTCCTCCTGCATGCGCTGCTACTCATCCTCGGCGGCCTCGGCTTCGCGATCGTCGGAGACGCAGTGGCGAAGCGACGGTGGACGGGGATGGCGCTCGAGACGAAGCTGGTGCTGCTCCTGACCGCTCTGCTCCTCGTGGGTGGGGCGTTCAGCATCGGCCTGGCCGAGTGGTCGAACCCGGCGACGCTCGGCGCCCTGCCGACGGAGCAGCGACTCCTGAACGCGTTCTTCGAGTCGGCAACGCTGCGGACGGCCGGCTTCACTGCGCTCGACACCGGGGCCCTGCTGCAGACGACCCTGTTCATCGTCATGGCGCTGATGTTCGTCGGCGGGGCGTCGGGATCGACCGCCGGGGGCATCAAGATCAACACCCTGGGCGTGCTGCTCATCGCGGTGGCTTCGACCGTCCGCGGCCAGCCGTCGGCGACCGCCTTCGGCCGTCGCATTCAGCACGCGATCGTGTACCGCGCCGTTGCGGTCGTCATCCTGGCCTCCCTGTTCGTGTTCGCCGTCGGCGTCGGCCTCACCTCGACCACCGATGCGGACTTCGTCCAGACGCTGTTCGAGTCGATCTCCGCGTTCGGCACGGTCGGGGCGAGCACCGGCATCACGCCTTCGCTGACCGATCCGGCCCGGGTGATCACCGCCTTCGCCATGTTCGTCGGGAGGCTTGGGCCGCTGACCCTCGTGCTGGCGCTGGCAGCCCGGGCGCACCCGGTCGCGTTCCGCCCGGCGGTCGAGGCGGTTCGCATCGGCTAGGCTCAACGCGAAGTCCTAGGAGGAGGAGCGGATGGCGGGCCAGCAGGTGGTGGTGATCGGGCTCGGGCGCTTCGGCAGTGCCGTGGCCCGCGAGCTCGAGCGCCTCGGGCACGAGGTGCTCGCAATCGACCGCAGCGAGCAGCGGGTGAACGACATCGCTCCGGATGTGACCCACGCCCTCCAGCTCGACGCCTCGGACGAGGAGGCGCTCCGTTCCGCGGGCGCCGCCGAGTTCACGACCGCCATCGTTGCCATCAGCACCGACGCCGAGCCGTCGATCTTCGCGGTCATGGTGCTCAAACGCCTCGGGGTGACGAACGTGATCGCCAAGGCAGGCAGCCTGCTGCACGGCGAGATCCTCGCCCGGGTGGGGGCGGATCGGGTGGTCTTCCCCGAGCGGGAGACCGGCCTGCGGCTGGCGCACTCCTTCAACGTGCCGAACGTCATCGATTACCTCGACGTGGCGCCCAGCTTCGGGATCGAGAAGATCCGGCCACCGAAGGCCTTCGTGGGCAGGTCACTGGGCGAGCTCGACCTCAAGGCGCGCCTCGGATTGACGCCGATCGCCCTGCGCCGCGGGAAGCAGGTCTTCGTCAATCCCGCGCGCGAGGAGCGCATCGCCGAGGGGGACGAGCTCATTCTCATCGGACGCGACGAGAAGCTGGACCAGCTGCGCGGCTGAGCGTCAGTTGTCGCGGCTGACCCCGTCGCCCAGCGTGAATCGGCGGAGCTCCTCGGCGCATGCATCGGCCAGACGCCGCCCTTCGGCGACTAGGAACGAGCTCATCCTCGTCGAGTCGGTGATCAGCAGGGTGTGGCCGCGGTCATTGCGGTCGAGCACGATCCGGTCGTCGCCATGGAAGCTGATCCCCCAGTTGGCCTGCAGCTGCACGAGCTCGGCGAGGACGACCTTCTCGCTGAAGTACCAGTCGAGGAACTCCGCGTTCAGGGCGGCCACCACGTCGCGCAGCTGGAGCGTCTGGTTGCGACGCAGGCGCGACACGAAGTGGACGATGCGCAGAGCAGCGAACGAGTCGCCGCCGCGCGCGATCTGCGGCGGCACGATCTGCGGATCCGGCATCCCCTCCGGGGCCAGACCCGCCAGCGAGGTGTCACGCAGCGCGGTCAAATTGATCCGTTCTCCTTCGAGTGTTCAGCGAGTGCGGGCGTCGCCGCACTGGCGACGCCGACCGCGGCCGCAACTCCGGCCGATTGAGTCCGAGTATTGCGTCGATGGTACGGCGGGGCAACCGGGCGTGACGAAGAGGCGGCCCCGGAGGCGACGGGCCGATGGTCTTCGCGGCGACCGGCCGGATCGGCTCACCCGATGCGCAGGCCCTCCGAGCACGACGGGTCGGGCAGGAGGAGGTTCACCTGCCCGCCGTCGCCCATCGCGCCGAGCACGAGAACCTCGGACGCGAAGCCGGCGATGCGACGGGGCGGGAAGTTCACGACAGCGACCACCTGGCGTCCGACGAGCGCTGACGGGTCGGGGTAGGTGACGGTCAGCTGCGCGGAGCTCACCCGTTCGCCGAGCTCCTCCCCGAAGTCGATCCGCAGCCTATAGCTGGGCTTCCGGGCCTCGGGGAACGGGTCCGCGGCGAGGATGCGCCCCACCCGCATCTCGACCCGGAGGAAGTCGTCGAACTCGATCATGCCGGCGACGATAGCCGACGGCAGGACCGATGCGCCCGGGCAACGGCCCCCGGTAGGACTTTCGGCCCGTTGGTGTCGCGAAGGCGGCCGCGTACGGTTCGCGCAGGTCGCCCAGCTGTGCCCCGGGCGGCTCCTTCGAGCAGGAGGCAACGTGACGTTCTGGAACTGGCGCCGCGGTCCCGGGCCATCGGCCACGCAGGGAAGCGCGGCATTCGCCATGGATCCCGATCTCGCGCCGATCGAGCTGTACACCGCCGACTCGCGCATCGTCGGATGGATCGCGCCGGGCGGCCAGCGAGTCACCGATCTGCTGAGCACCCAGGACGAGCTGCGGCTCTGGCGGCCCAGCCCCGGTGCGCTCGATGATCGCAAGATGCCAGCGGCCGAGCCGACCGGGGTACCCGGCGAGAACGGCGAGTGGGAGTCACTCGCGACGGAGCGCGTGATCCTGGCGATGCCCCCCGAGTGGCGAGCGAGCCGGCAGCTCCGCCTCCACCGACGCCTGCGCCGCGCCGCATGCGTGGCCGGCCCGTTCAGCGTCACGGGCAACGTGCACCTCTCCCCCGGCGTGGAGGTCGGGCTTCATCTCCTGCGCACGCAGCGATTCATCCCCCTCACCGATGCGTACATCCTCCATTCCGGCGACCCGCCGTTCGAGCACGTCGTCAGCGTGGCGATCGTGAACGCCGCGCACGTGGCCAAGATCGTGCCCCTCGTGACGCTCGCCTGAACTGACGTGCCGGCCGGCGCCGCTGGCCGATAATCGGGGGCGATGACCGTCCTCACCACTGCGATCGACCCCCAGGCAGCCCAGATCCGCACGAATACCGATGCGATGCGTGCGCTGGTCGGCGACCTGGAGGCTCGCCACCGGACCCTGGTCGAGCGCGGCGCCGCCGGGGATGACCGCTCGATCGCGCGTCATCGTGAGCGCGGCAAGCTCCCCGTGCGTGAGCGCATCGACCTGCTGCTCGATCCGGCCTCAGCCTTCCTGGAGCTCAACGCCCTGGCGGCGACCGACCTGTACGACGGCGACGCGCCCGGCGCCGGGATCGTGACCGGCATCGGTCGGGTCGAGGGCGTGGAGTGTGTGATCGTCGCCAACGACGCGACCGTCAAGGGCGGCACGTACTACCCGATGACGGTGAAGAAGCACCTCCGCGCCCAGGAGGTGGCGCTCGAGAACCGGCTCCCCTGCCTCTACCTGGTCGACTCGGGCGGCGCGTTCCTTCCCCTGCAGGACGAGGTGTTTCCCGACCGCGACCATTTCGGCCGCATCTTCTTCAACCAGGCGCAGCTCTCCGCCCGCCGCATTCCCCAGGTCGCGCTGGTGATGGGCTCGTGCACGGCCGGGGGTGCGTACGTCCCCGCCATGTCCGACGAGACGGTGATCGTCAAGGGCACCGGCACGATCTTCCTTGGCGGACCGCCCCTGGTCCAGGCGGCCACCGGGGAGGTGGTGAGCGCCGAGGAGCTCGGCGGCGCCGACGTGCACACCGTCCAATCCGGCGTCGCCGACCATTACGCGCTGGACGACGAGCATGCGATCGCCATCGGCCGCCAGATCGTTCGCAACCTGGCCTGGCGCAAGCCGGATCCGCCGTGGGAGCTGACGGAGGCATCGGCACCATCGGTCTCGCCCGATGGGCTGTACGGCGTCATCCCGGCCGATCCGCGCCAGGGATACGACGTGCGCGAGGTGATCGCGCGGCTCGTGGACCGGTCCGACTTCCACGAGTTCAAGGAGCGCTACGGCACCACGCTCGTCTGCGGCTTCGCCCGCATCCACGGCTACCCCGTTGGGATCCTCGCCAACAACGGGATCCTGTTCAGCCAGTCCGCGCTCAAGGGCGCGCACTTCGTGGAGCTGGCGTCCCAGCGACGGATCCCGCTCGTGTTCCTCCAGAACATCACCGGCTTCATGGTCGGCCGCGAGTACGAGGCCGGCGGCATCGCCCGCGACGGCGCCAAGCTGGTGACCGCGGTGAGCACGACGAACGTGCCGAAGTTCACCGTCATCATCGGCGGCAGCTTCGGCGCCGGAAACTACGGCATGGCGGGGCGCGCGTACGGTCCCCGCCAGCTCTGGATGTGGCCGAGCGCCAGGATCAGCGTGATGGGCGGCGCCCAGGCGGCCCGCGTCCTCTCCACCGTTCGGGGGGGATTCGAGACCGATGCGGCCCGCGACGCGTTCGAGGCGCCGATCCTCGACAAATACGAGCGCGAGGGGTCGCCGTACCATTCGACCGCGCGGCTGTGGGACGACGGCGTGATCGACCCGATGGACACGCGACGCGTGCTGGCTCTCGGGATCTCTGCCGCGTTGAACGCGCCGATTCCCGACCCCGGATTCAGCCTCTACCGGATGTGAGCGTCAGGCCGGGAAGGGTTCGGGCACCGGGAGCTCGACCGTCTCGATGCCGATCCGCAGGCCGAACAGCTCCGTGGTGCGCGGCGCAGGGACGTCGGCCCCCAGTGTGACCGCGGCCGGCACCGGCATCTCGCGGCGAGGCACGAGCCGGATCACGTGCGGGCCGATGTCGGCAACGCCGAGGTCCGCGACGGCCCAGAAGTCGAGCTCCAGCTCGCCGTGCAGGTCGGCCGCCATCGTCGGTGGGTCCGAGGCCGCCAGGTCGAGCCGGGTGAGCAGCACCGGCGACCCGAGCGGATGGACGAACCGTGCCCGCTCCGCCACCGCGGCCGGCCCCCACTCGACGCCGACATGGGCATGCTGGATGAGGAAGGGCACGGTCGGTCCCAGCCGGCTGGCGGGCATCGATGTCCACCACTCGACGACTTCGCCGTCGCCGCGGGCCCGGCTGCCGTGGACGACCGGCCCTAGCGACGACCCGGCGGCCCGCAGTCCGGCGGCCGTCGCCTCGAGGTCGTCGACCCGAAGCGCGAAGGTGGCCAGACCGCCACCGTGCTCCTCGAGCGCCCGGATGGCCGCGGCCCCGACCGGCGACTGGCCGGCGAGCGCCGCATCGTCGATGCCGATGAGCTCGAGATAGCTCCCGTCGGCGAGCCAGGCGATGCGGTTCCACGAGCCGCGGCCCGCGTGGCGGCCCCCGCCGGTCGCGGCGAGACCGAGCTCGGACTCGAGCGCCGCCGCGGCGGCGTCCGGATCCGCACAGGCGATCACCAGATGGTCGATGCCCCGGATCATGCGGACGATGCTACCAGCATCCGGTAGGCTCACCGGACCGATGACCCAGCAGACCGATCGCCCGGCGCCGGGCTCGCACGACCGCTCCGTCCCATCCGGCGCGCTCGAGACCAGCGCCGCCAACCTGTTCGACGCCATGCTCGCCGCCCGCGACGCCGAGGAGCGTGGCGGCGACCCACGCGTGCTCGCCGAGTTCTATCGGACGCTGATGAGCGGCACGCTCCTCCTGCCGGTGCCGCCCGAGCATGGCGATGAGGCGAAGGCGGCGCTCGCCTCGGCGGTCAACGACGACGAGCAGGTCGAGATCAGCGTCATGCTGGCCCGCGAGGGCGAGGGCCGGCCGGTGAGCGTCATCTTCGGTTCGGTCGGGGCGCTCGCCGCCTGGGCCCCGGCCCGGACCGGGAACCTGCCGCTTCCGGCCCGCATCGCGATCGCCAACCTCGCGGCCGCCGGCCTGCCGGCGATCATGGACCCGGCCGGCCCGGTTCCCTACCGATTCGACGCGGACGAGCTGGCCGCGCTGGCCGAAGGCCGCCTGCCCGGCAGCGACGAGCCCCTCTTCGCGCCCACGGCCAGGACCTCGATCCGGCTGCGGCCGCCGACGACCGATACGCGGGCACTCGAGTGGCGCCTCGCGACCGAGCTGCGCGACACCGGGGTCGACGCTGCGTACCTCGCGGAGACCTCGGACGACAGCGGCTCCCGGCTGCTGCTCGGGCTGGTGGGCGCGCCGGGTGCATCGGCGACCGTGGATGTCCCGGATGGAACGGACGTCGTGTGGCTCGAGGAGCCGCTGCTCACCCAGGTACGGGCAGTGGTCGAGCCGTTCCACGGCCGGAGCCGCCCCCGGTGAGCGACGCGCTGCGCGTCACCCGCGACGGCCCGTTCGCCCGCGTCACGTTGCACCGGCCGGAGGTCCGCAACGCGTTCAACGCCGAGCTCATCGGCGCGCTGCGGGACACCTTCGAGGAGCTGGCCACGGAGCCGCCGGACGCGCTGCGCGGCATCGTCCTGCAGGGCTCCGGCCCGACGTTCTGCGCCGGCGCCGACGTGGAGTGGATGCGTGCCGCCGTCGGCCTGTCGCTCGAGGAGAACGAACGGGACGCCGCGGCGATGCAGGCGATGTTCGCCGCCATCGACGCCTCCCCTGTCCCGGTGATCGCGCGCGTCCAGGGTGCCGCGCTCGGCGGGGGCATGGGCCTGTGCGCGGTCAGCGACATCGTCGTGGCCACCGCGGATGCGACCTTCGGGTTCACCGAGGTGAAGCTCGGGATCATTCCCGCCGTGATCAGCACCTTCGTGGTGCCGAAGGTCGGCGAGTCGCACGCGCGCGCCCTGTTCGCCACCGGCCAGCGCTTCGACGCGGCGCGCGCGGAGCGCATCGGGCTCGTGCATGAGGTGGTCGCCGGGGAAGCGGCGCTGGACGATCGCGTCGCGGCTCTGATCGGCGAGCTACGTTCGGCCGGGCCGACCGCGGTCCGCGCCGCAAAGGCCCTGCTGCGCGACATCCGTGCCCTCGGGCCCGACGGTGCGCGCGAACGCACCCCTCGCGAGATCGCGCGGCAGCGGACGTCGGTCGAGGGGCAGGAGGGCCTCACCGCGTTCCTGGAGAAGCGCGCCCCCCACTGGAAGGCATGACCCGCGCCACACCGACTGCGACAATCGCGACATGAGCGACGAACTGACGCCGCGCCAGGCGGCTGCCGAGCTCGGAGTCACGATTCGTACGGTGCAGCGCTGGATCGCTGATGGCCGGCTTCCCGCGCGCCGGGTTGGCAGCCGGGTTCGACTGTCGCGCTCGTCGCTCACCACCGTCGCTGATCCGACCGCGGCGCGCTCGGCCATCCGTTCGTTGCTCGTCGCGAACCGCGGCGAGATCGCCGTCCGCATCGCCCGGACCGCGAGACGGTTGGGCATCCGGGTCATCGGCGTGCATCCGCTCGACGAGCGCCCGCCCAGCGGCGTCACCGAGGCCCACGTCATCGGCTCCTACCTCGACGGCGACGAGCTGCTGGCGGTGGCCCTGGCGTCCGGCGCCGATGCCATCCATCCCGGCTACGGGTTCCTCGCCGAGAACGCCGGGTTCGCGGAGGCCGTCGTGCGGGCGGGGATCACCTGGGTCGGGCCGCCGCCCGCGGCGATCGCGGCGATGGGCGACAAGGCGGCCGCACGGCGAGCGGCTGACGAGCACGGGGTGCCGACCGTTCCCGGCTACGACGGCGCCGCGCAGGACGACGCCACGCTGGCGCACGAGGCCGCCCGCGTGGGGTTCCCGCTCCTCGTCAAGCCGAGCGCCGGCGGCGGCGGGAAGGGGATGCGCGTCGTCCGCGATCCTGCCGAGCTGCCCGACGCGCTGGCGACCGCCCGGCGCGAGGCCCGGCGCTCGTTCGGCGACGACCGCCTGATTCTCGAGCGCTACCTTGCCGGCTCGCGGCACGTGGAGGTGCAGGTCCTCTTCGACGCCCACGGTGCCGGCGTCCATCTCGCCGAGCGCGATTGCAGCGCCCAGCGCCGGAACCAGAAGATCGTGGAGGAGGCGCCCGGCCCGGCGGTCACGCCCGATGTCCGGGAGCGCATCGGCAGCGCGGCGCTGGCCGCCGCCGCGGCCGTCGGCTACGAGAATGCCGGGACGGTCGAGATGCTTCTCACCGATGCCGGCGAGTTCTTCTTCCTCGAGATGAACACCCGCCTCCAGGTCGAGCACCCCGTGACCGAGGCAATCACGGGTCGCGATCTCGTCGAGGATCAGCTGCGAATCGCGGCCGGCGAGCCGCTGGGCGCGCTCGGCCTGTCCCGTCCGCCCCGGCTGCGGGGCCATGCCATCGAAGCGCGCATCTATGCCGAGGACCCGGAGTCCGGCTTCCTTCCCGCCACCGGCCGGCTGGCGCGCGTCGCCTGGCCGGACGACATCCGGGTCGACACCGACGTCCGCGAGGGGGACGAGGTCACCGATCGCTACGATCCGATGATCGCGAAGCTCATCGCGCACGGTTCGAACCGCGAGCGGGCGCTGGCTCGCCTGCGTTCGGCGCTCGGCGATGTCACCCTGCTCGGCGTGCGTTCGAACGTCCGCTTCCTCCGCTGGCTGCTCGACCAGCCGGCGATGCGCGACGGCGAGATGCGGACCGACACGATCGCCGGCATGGCCATGCCCCCGGCTGCCGAGGTCGAGGACCGACACTGGCGTGCCGCGGCAGTCCACGCCGCGCCGCAGGCCCCGGGGCCGTGGGACGACGGTTGGCGGATCAACGCACCGCGCTCGATCCGCCTGCGGCACGGCAACAACGAGCGCACGATTGCCATCCAGGCCGATTCCGCCGACCTTCCAGAGAGCGTCGCGGACGCTTCCGGCACCGTCCACGTCGACGTCGATGGCCAGAGCCTCGAGTTCGAGCTCGCGCCGCCGCCGACGGTGGAGGAGGCGGTTCGGCACGCCTCCGCCCACGCCGGAACCGGATCGGCGCCACTGACCGCTCCGATGCCCGGTCGCGTGATCGCGATCCGCGCAACCGAGGGCGCTACCGTCGTCGCGCACCAGCCGGTCGTGGTGATCGAGGCGATGAAGATGGAGCACGCCGTGGTGGCGCCGATGGCTGGCACCGTGACCCGGCTCCTCGTAACGGAGGGTCAGCAGGTCCAGCGCGGCGACCTCCTCGGAGAAGTCGGAGAATCGACGGCATGAGCGATCGCGAGGTCCGCATCTACGAGGTCGGCCCGCGCGACGGCCTCCAGAACGAGGCGACGCCGATCCCGACCGCGGCGAAGCTCCGCTTCATCGACCTCCTGGCCGAGGCCGGGCTGCGAGAGATCGAGGTCACCAGCTTTGTGTCCCCGACGGCGATCCCGCAGCTTGCCGACGGCGACGCCCTGATGGCGGCCCTCGATCGACGGCCGGGCGTCCGATACCCGGTGCTCGTGCCGAACGCGCGCGGCATGGACCGCGCGGAGGCCGCCGGCGCCGATGCGATCTGCGTCTTCACCGCCGCGTCCGAGGCCTTCACCAGGGCGAATATCAACATGAGCATCACCGAGTCGGTCGACGGGTTCCGGCCGCTCGTCTCACGTGCGCGCGACCTCGGCTGGTGGACGCGGGGGTACGTGAGCACCGCCTTCGGGTGCCCGTACCAGGGAGCGGTCGGCGAGGCGGCGGTGGTCGGCGTCGCCCGGGAGCTGCTCGACCTCGGCGTCGAGGAGCTGAGCATCGGCGACACGATCGGCGTGGGCGGTCCGGCCGACGTGCGCCGCGTCGTCGGCGCGCTGACGGCGGCCGGCATCGGCGTCGAACGCCTGGCCATGCACTTCCACGACACCCGCGGCACCGCGCTCGCGAACGTCGCCGCGGCGCTCGAGCTGGGGATCCGCTGCTTCGACGCCTCGACCGGTGGGACGGGTGGCTGCCCGTACGCGCCGGGGGCCGCCGGCAACCTCGCCACCGAGGACCTCGTGTACCTGCTCGACCGCGAGGGCCTTTCGCACGGCGTCGATCTCGACGCGCTCCTCGTCGCCGCGCACCACGTTGCGGGCACGCTCGGTCGCTCCCTGAGCACAAAGGTCGGCCAGGCGGGCGGCTGGCGCGTACCATAGGCGGCCGATGGACGCCGACGCTCCCGCGCAGCCCGTGCCCCGCCCCGTGATCCTGGACGTCGACACCGGGATCGACGACATGATCGCCCTGCTCATCGCGGCCACCAGCCCGGAGCTCAACCTGCGCGGCGTGACCTGTGTGGCGGGCAACGTCGAGATCCATCACGTGGCGCGCAACACCGGCAAGATCCTGCGCATGGTGGGCCGCGGCGACGTCCCGGTCAGCATCGGCGCCGCACGACCGCTCGTCCGCCGGCTGCGCACCGCGCCGGACACGCACGGGCCAACCGGCACCGGCTACGTCGAGCTGCGCGGCGAGGACCGTCAGCTCGGCACGACCGAGTACACCGCCATCCCGGCCAGCCGCTACCTCGGGGCGCACGTCAGCCGCCACCCGGGGGAGATGACGGTGCTCGCACTGGGCCCGCTGACGAACCTCGCGGCCGCCACCCAGCACGGGGTCGACCTGGCCCACGGTGCCCGGGAGGTGATCTGGATGGGAGGCACCCTGGAGGAGCGCGGCAACACGACCGAGACGGGCGAGTGGAACGCGTG
>DASVEQ010000071.1:0-16900 GCA_036380455.1 Candidatus Limnocylindria bacterium
GTAGCCGATGACAGACGCTGCCAGCGCTTCGGTGAAGTGGATGTCGTCGGCCGTGCCCTCGGGCCGCTGGGCCACGAGGTCCGCGGCGCGCAGCAGGAGGGGGCCGCTCATCGCGGCACTCTACGCCGGCCGGCGCGCGCGGGTCGATCGTGGCGACTGGCATCACGCCGCCGAGGAAGGTGAATCCACGACGTGGCCGGGTGACGGGACCGGGGGAGAAGCCCCGTCACCCGACGGATCACATGGCGACGACGGCCTCGAGGTCGCTCTCGGCGCTTGCGCCGTTTGCTGCCGGAGCGCCGTCGGGCGCATCGGCCACGGCCTGCGCCTCCTTGGCGTACTCCTTCTTCGAGCGGCCGGAGAGCATCTCGAGCGAGGCGACCACGACCTCGGTCTTCCAGTGTCGCTTGCCGGCGTCGTCCCACTGGCGCGTCTGCAGCCGGCCTTCGACATCGACGAGCTGGCCCTTCGACAGGAATTGCCCACAGATCTCGGCCAGCCGGTCCCACGCGACGCACGGGTGATACTCCGTCCGCTCCCCGCCCCCGCCGCGGAACTCGTTCGTCGCGATCGTGAAGGTCGCGACGTGTTTGCCCGACGGCAGCGACCGCAGCTCCGGGTCGCGGGTCAGTCTGCCGACGAGCATCACCTTGTTCATTGCGATGGCTCCTTCCATCAACGCAGCGCACCGGGGGCGAGGACGGCCGCTCACCAAGGAGCCTAGTGAGGGGCGCTTACGGCGCCGTTACCGCGGGCTTATCGGAGCCTCGGGTCCGATCGAACAGAAGCCGGCCGCCGGCGGTGCGCTCAGGTGGCCTGCGGCTGCTCGCGCTCGACGTACTGGGCACGCCAGTCAGCCGCCTCGAACGGCTCGGCGAAATAGCTCGTCTCGCGCCAGATCTTGCCGTCTCGAACGATGAGCAGCCCCACCACATGCCAGACCGAACCGTCGGGGTACCTGACAGCGCCCGTGATCGTGAATTCATCGTCAGAGCCGCTGAGGTGGACGATCGACCAGCCGATGCCCGACGGTGCGCTGACGAACTGGTCGTCCGTGCCGGTGATCGTTTCCACCTTGACCGGCCCGGAGGTGCGGTCCCAGTCCGGGTAGCCAGCGACGATCGCGATTCGGTTGTCGGGCCCGCGGATGACCTCACCGGACTGCGGGTATCGACCGACGAACTCGTCGTGGAGGAGTGCGCGCTGCGCGGCGAGGTCATCGGCCTCGAGGGCCTCGACCCAGCGGTCCACGACGCGGCGGTTTCCCATGGTCGCCTCCTCTCGGTGGGGCAGTGGCCGAAGGATACGACGCGACCGTCGCCGCGACCAGCGCGATTCCGCGGCCTCAGTGCCGGGAGCCGGGGCGGCGACGCGGGTAGAGGTGGTCGAACCCCGGGGTGCGCAGCGAGAGCTTTGCGACCGGCGGCAGCTGGCGTTTGAACTCCATGCGCGCCACCCGCCGCTCGACCCATTCGACGAGGTCGCGCGGCAGGCCCGCACGGACGCATCGGTCGACGGTCCAGCGCCGGTCGACGAGCGCATACAGCGCGCGGTCGAGCAGGTCGTACGAGCGCCCGAGCTCGCCCTCGTCGGTCTGCCCGGGCCACAGGTCGGCCGACGGCGGCTTCCGAACCACCTCCTCGGGCACGCCGAGCTCGCGGGCGACTGACCGCAGTTGCGTCTTGTACAGGTCGCCGATCGGCGCCAGGGCGGCCGCCATGTCGCCGTGGAGCGTCCCATAGCCGAGCAGCGCCTCGGTCTTGTTCGATGTGCCGATCACGAGCGCGTCCTCCGCGGCCGACCGGTCGTAGAGCACGATCATCCGCTGCCGCGCCATGACGTTCCCCCGCCGCACGTTCAGCGCCGAGGGGTCGGCGCCCTCGATGAGGGCCAGCATCGGCTCGACCATCGGCGTGATCTCGACCCGCTCGGTTCGGCAGCCGAGCGCCTCCACGACGCGCATCGCATCGGTCTCGGATGCCTCCGACGACGTCCGGTACGGCATCCGAATGGCCAGCAGGTTGTTCGGACCGATGGCGCGTGCGGCCAGGAAAGCAACCGTGCCGGAGTCGACGCCGCCGGACAGGCCGATCACCAGGCGAGAGAACCCAGCCTGCTCCAGCTGGCGGCGGATGAAGCCGACGATGATGTCGACCGCCAGGGCTGGGTCGATCGCCGGTAGCGGTGCCCGGATCGCCTGGGCGTCGGGCTCGTCAGGCTCCACCGAGGGCGACCTCCACAGCATGCCGTGCGGATTGGTCGCTCGGAGCTGGCGGTGGTCCTGAGCTCTTCGTCAGGCACCAACCACGATCGGCTAAGACCGCTTCGATCGTCGATCCGACCCGACGAGTGCCCTGACGGGAGCGTGGAATGTGAGTCTGCTGCTGCCGCTCACCGCCCGATTGCTCCGTAAGCCGCCCGTGGTTGGTAGCCGCCGCGAGGGCGGTCACTCCCGGGCCTCGCGTGCCGAACCATCCGTGCCCGCCCGCTCGCCGATGATCCGGTCCAGCTCCCGCCGCACGAGCTCGAGGCGCTCGTCGGCCAGGATCGGCAGGCCGTAGCGCTGCGTGCGCAGGTCCTCGGTCTCAACGGTTCCGACCACCAGCGCCTCCTCCCACAGCGGCGCCTGAGCGATGGTCGAGCCATCGGCGGCCACGATCCGCGAGCCGCCCCAGAAGGTCAGCCCCTCCTCGTTGCCCACCCGGTTGCAGAAGGCGAGCGGCACCGTGCCCAGCAACGCGTACGTGTCCTGCATCTTGTGCCAGCCGGCGATCGCCGCCAGTCCGGCCGGACCGCCGGGCGCCCGCGAGGGTCCGGCCGCCACGTTGACGAGCAGCGACGCTCCGTCCAGCGCCTGGAGCATCGGCAGGGACGGATGCCAGAAGTCCTCGCATACCGACAGGCCGATGCGGCCGATCGGCGCGCCGGCGTCGTGCGTCCGGATCCGGTCGCCGGTCCGCGTGAAGCGGCCCTCGTCGAAGAGCCCGTAGGTCGGGAGGTAGACCTTGCGATGGAGGCCGACCAGGACCCCGTCCCGCACGAGCGCCACGCTGTTGCAGTACCGATGCTCCGCGGTCTCCTCGACGAAGCCGACCGCCACGAGCATGCCGGGGGCATCGGCGCCGATGCCGAGCAGGCGAGGGTCATCGGCCGAGATCGCAACGTCGGGGACGAGGTCCTGGAGGAGGTAGCCGGTCAGCGCCAGCTCGGGCAGGACGGTGAGGTCGGCACCCTCGGAGGCGGCGGCCCGCACGCGCTCCGCGACGAGCGCGACGTTCGCCTCGAGGTCGCCGAGCCGCGGCGCGACTTGCGCCAGCGCGATCCGGTACTCCACGCGCTGAAGCCTAGACGATCAGTGCTGGCCGGGCTCCCCCGGGTCACCGGGGAAGAACGTGTCCTCGGCGGCTGGCGTCGGCGCCAGGTCGGTCGGTGCGACCGCCTCGTCCTCGGAGGTGTCACGCGCGTCGGAATGGCGGGCCGCGATCGTCAGCAGCTGTTCGCGCCGCTCGCCCCCCGTCAGCTCCTCGGCGAAGTGGCAGGCCACCCGGTGCCCGGGCGCCAGCTCGCGCAGCTCGGGGGTCTCGACGGCACAGCGCTCCGGCTCCCCGATCTCGCGTCGCAGCCAGCAGCGCGTGTGGAAGCGACAGCCCGACGGCGGGTTGGCCGGCGACGGCACGTCGCCGCGCAGAATCATCCGCTTTCGCTTCGTCTCGACCTTCGGGTCCGGGATCGGCACCGCGCTGACGAGGGCGCAGGTGTACGGGTGGAGCGGACGCTCGTAGAGCTCCTTCGACGGCGACAGCTCCACGACCTCGCCGAGGTACATCACGGCGATCCGATCGCTGATGTGACGAACCACCGACAGGTCGTGGGCGATGAACAGGTACGTCAGCTGGAACTCGCGCTGGAGGTCGGCCAGCAGGTTCACGATCTGGGCCTGGATCGACACGTCGAGCGCCGAGACCGCCTCGTCGGCGGCGATGAACTCGGGCTGGACGGCGAGCGCCCGGGCGATCCCGGCGCGCTGCCGCTGCCCGCCGGAGAACTCGTGCGGGTACCGGTTGATCGCGTTGCGCGGCAGCCCGACGATCTCGATGAGGCTCTGGACGCGCTTCGCCGCGCCGCGCCCGGTCGCGATGCGGTGGACGCGGAGCGGCTCGCTGAGCATCGAGCCGATCGTCATCCGCGGGTTCAGGGACGCGTACGGGTCCTGGAAGATCATCTGCATCCGGCGCCGCAGCTTTCGCATCTCGTCGCCGCGCAGCGCGGTGATATCCGTCCCGTCGAAGTCGATGCGACCGGCCGTGGAGTCGACGAGACGGATGACCGCTCGGGCGAAGGTCGACTTCCCGCAGCCCGACTCGCCGACCAGGCCCAGCGTCTCACCGCGCTGCACGTCGAGCGAGACCCCGTCGACCGCGCGCACCTCGCCGACGCGGCGCTCGAAGACGATGCCCTCGGTGATCGGGAAGTGGACCTTGAGGCCCTCCGTCCGCAGGAGCGGGGCTCCCCGATCCACGGCGGAGGCTGCGGTGCGCACCGCCGCGGGCGCCTGGAGGTCGGTCACGAGGCGCGCTCCGCCTCGAAGCCACTGGGGACGAGGCGTTCGCCCTCGGCGGGGTACCAGCACGCCACCTCGTGGCCGGGCGCGGAGTTCGGCGCCGCCTCGAGCGGTGGCATCTCCTGCCGGCATCGGTCCTGGACGTTGAAGCAGCGCGGGGCGAACGGGCAGCCCGGGATGTCGCGGGACAGATCCGGCGGCTGGCCCTGGATCGGCACCAGCTCCCCGCGGCCCTGCGCGTCGAGACGCGGGATCGACTGGAGCAGGCCGACCGTGTACGGGTGCCGCGGCCGCCCGTACAGCTCGTTCGTCTCGGCCCGCTCCACGATATGCCCGGCGTACATGACGTTGATCGAGCGCGCCATGCCGGCGACCACGCCGAGGTCGTGGGTGATGAGGATCAGGGCCGTGCCCATCTCCGCCACCGCGGATCGCATCAGGTCCAGGATCTGCGCCTGGATCGTGACGTCGAGCGCCGTGGTCGGCTCGTCGGCGATGAGCAGCTGCGGGTCGCAGGCGAGTGCCATGGCGATCATCACGCGCTGGCGCATCCCGCCGGAGAACTGGTGCGGGTAGTCGCGCAGCCGACGCTTCGCGGCGGGAATCCCGACGAGCTCGAGCAGCTCGACCGCGCGGGTGATCGCGCCGCTGCGCTTCAGCTTCCGATGCGTCTCGAGCACCTCGGTCAGCTGGCGCTCGATGGTGAGCACCGGGTTCAGCGAGGTCATCGGGTCCTGGAAGATCATCGCCATCCGGTCGCCGCGCATCTCGCGCACGGCCTCCTCGGTCATGGACAGGATCTCCTCGCCCTCGAAGATGATCTCGCCCGAGGTGATCCGGGCGGCCGGCTTCGGCAGCAGGCGCATGAGCGCCAGCGAGCTGACGCTCTTCCCGCATCCGGACTCGCCCACCACGCCGAGCGTGTCCCCGAGCTCGAGGTCGTAGCCGATGCCGTTGACCGCGTGGACGGTGCGCTCGCCCGAGCCGAAGGTGACCCGCAGGTCGCGGACCTGGAGGAGCGGCGGGGCGACCGGTGCCTCGTGGCGGATCATCGGCGCAGCTTCGGATCGAGGGCCTCGCGCATGCCGTCACCCAGCAGGTTGAAGCCGAGGACGGAGAGCACGATGGCGATGCCCGGGAAGAAGGCGAGCCAGACCGCCTGGTTCAGGTTGCGATACGTGTCGGTCAGCATCGTTCCCCATTCCGGCGTTCGCGGGTCCGGTGGCCCGAGGCCGAGAAACCCGAGCGCCGCGGCGTCAACCACCGCGGTTGCGAGCGCCAGGGTGCCCTGCACGATCAGGGGACCAATCGCATTCGGCAGCATGTGCCGAACCAGGAGGGTCGGCCCGCGCACGCCAACCGAGCGCGCGGCGACGACGTAGTCGGCCTCGCGGAGTCCAAGGAGGCTGCTGCGCAGGAGGCGCGCGAAGATCGGCACGTTCACGATGGCGATGGCCATCGCGATCTGCACCACGCCGCGCCCCAGGAAGGTGACGACGCCGATCGCCAGCAGCAGCCCGGGGATCGACAGCATGATGTCGACGGCCCGCATGATCACCGCATCGACCCACCCACGGAAGTAGCCGGCGAGGGCGCCGAAGAACGCGCCGACCGATACGCCAATGGCGACCGACAGGACCGCGATGCCCAGCGTCAGCCTCGACCCGAACACGATGCGTGAGAAGACGTCCTGGCCCTGGATGTTCGTCCCGAACCAGTGATCCGGGCTGGGAGGCAGGTAGCTGTCCGCCAGGTTGCCGCGAGTCGGGTCATACGGCGCGATGAACGGGGCGAAGATCGCCATGAGCACGAAGAAGCCGACGATCGAGCCGCCGATGATCGCCGCCGGGCTGCGGCGCATGCGGCGGAACGCATCGGCCCACAGGCCGACCGGCTTGTCCTCGCGGATGACGTCGACGGTGGCGGCCGCGCTGGTCACGAGTAGCGGATCCTGGGGTTCAGGAACGCGTAGCTGACGTCCACCACGAGGTTGACGAGCACGAAGATGAGCGCCAGCAGCAGGACGCCGCTCTGGATGACCTGGTAGTCACTCGAGAGCACCGCATCGTAGATCCACTTCCCGACGCCGCCCCAGCCGAAGATCGTCTCGGTCAGGATCGCACCGCCCAGCAGGAGCCCGGTCTGGAGGCCGATGACCGTCACCACGGGGAGCATCGCGTTGCGGAGCACGTGCCGGCGGTCGACGACGTCGCCGTGGAGGCCCTTCGCGTTCGCGGTGCGCACGTAGTCCTCGTTGAGCACGTCGATCACCGATGCCCGGGTGATGCGCATGATGATGGCGAGCGGGATCGTGCCGAGCGCGATGCCCGGAAGCACGAGGTGGCGGAGCGCGTCGACGAAGCCACCCCACTCGCCGGCGAGCAGCGCGTCGACGGTCATGAGGTTCGTGACGCGCGGGATGAGGTATTCGATGAGGTCGATCCTCCCGGAGTCGGGAAGGATCGGCCAGTGGATGGCGAACAGGAACTTCAGCATCAGGCCGAGGAAGAAGATCGGGATGCTGATGCCGATGAGCGACACCACCGTGCCGAGGTTGTCGACCCAGCTGCCGCGTCGCTTCGCGGTGAGCATGCCGAGCGGGATGCCGAGCACGAGCGCGAACAGCATGGCCGCGAGCGTCAGCTCGAGGGTCGCGGGGAACCGCTGGAGGAAGTCGTCGACCACGTCGCGGTTCGTCAGGAAGCTGCTGCCGAGGTCGCCGCGGGCGAGTCCCGAGACGTACTCCCAGTACTGCTCCGGCAGCGGCCGATCGAGCCCGAGGGCCTCTCGCACGCGGGCGAGGCTCTCGGGAGTCGCGCGCTCGCCCAGGATGGCACTGGCCGGGTCACCCGGCAGCAGCCGGATGAACAGGAAGATGATGACGGTCAGCCCGAGCAGGATCGGGATGAGCAGGAGCAGCCGCCGAAGGATGAACTTGCCCACGTCACTCCAGCGTGTGTACAGGAGAGGGCCCCGGCATCGCCGGGGCCCTCTCAGTCTATGCCCTGAACGACGTCGGCTACTCGCCTCCGCCGGTCAGCCAGACGGTCCTGAAGCTCTCCGAGCCGGTCGGGTTCGGCTCGTAGCCCTGGACGACATCGGTGAACGCCAGCGCGGTGTCGCCGTGGGCCAGCGTGATGAAGCAGTCGGCGCCGTGGATCAGCCCTGCCACTTCGGCCCAGGCCGCGCCACGCTCGGTCTCGTCGAGGGCGGCGTCGCCCGCGACGAGCGCGTCCTCGAGACCCTCGACGTCGCATCCGAACTGGGCGGCAGGCTCACCCTGGGCGTACCCGAAGTGAACGCCGTACCAGTTGGACGGGTCGTCATAGTCGCCGGTCCACCCGAGGAAGTGCAGATCGTAGAAGCCGTTCTGCGCGTCGAACAGGTAGCCGGGATCGTCCCAGATGTCGCTGTGCGGAACGACGACGAAGCCGGCGTCCTCGAGCATCTGGGTGACTGCCTCGTGCAGGCCACGCGGATCGGGCATGTACGGGCGGGTGACCTCGGTCGGATACCAGAAGTGCACGGTCGGGGGGTTGTCCGGGCCGAAGCCGGCATCCGCCAGCAGCTGCGCCGCACCCTCCGGATCGTACGTATCGGGCTCCACACCGGCGAGGACCGCGTCATACCAGCCGCTGGACGGCGGGATGAACATGTCCGCCGGCGACCCGCGGCCACCGTAGAAGGTCTCGATCAGCGCCCCCTTGTCGATCGCCATGCCGACCGCCTCGCGGACGGCTGCATCGGCGAGTGGAGACTCCAGATCGTCGCCGTACTCGGCGGCAACGCCGCTCTCGGCGTCGGCCGCGTTCTGGCGCGCGACGGGGTTGATGCCGAGATAGAGGGCGTTGAACGACAGCCGCTCGACGAGGGAGAGGCCCTCGCTCTCGACCGTCTCGTAATCGGACGGATTGACGAGGTCGTAGCCCTGGATGCTGCCGCCCTGGAGGGCCTGCAGCCGCGCCGCCGGATCGGCGATCGGGCGAATGATCACCCGGTCGAGGTAGGCCGGATCGTCCCAGTAGTCCTCGTTCCGCACGAGGGTCGCGCTGTCATCCGGGATGTAGTCCTGGAGGATGAACGGCCCCGTGCCGCCCTGGACGACGTCGGTGCCGAACGTGCCGGCGGCCGGGTCATCGGCGTTGGTGGACTCCAGGATCGCCGGGCTGACGATGCTGAATGGCGTGAGGGTGATCCCGAACAGGAAGGCCGGGTTCGGCTCCCGCAGGGTGATCGTCACGGTGAACTCGTCAGTCGCCTCGACGCTCGAGATGAGGTTGTCGGGCCCGAAGCCGTCGAGGATCGCGCCGTAGTAGTAGGCGCTCGCCTGCAGCTCCTCGGGAGCATTCTGCCAGCGGTCGAAGTTGATCTTCACCGCTTCGGCATTGAACGGTGTCCCGTCATGGAACGTGACTCCCTGGCGGAGCGTGAACACGTATTCCGTGTCCTCCGGCCCGCCTGTCCACGACTCCGCAAGCACGCCGACGAGCTCGTCGGTGCTCCCGGGCGCCAGGTCGACGAGCGGCTCGTAGACCTGCTGCAGGACTCGGAACGACTCGCCGTCGCTGGTCAGGAACGGGTCGAGGCTCGCGGCGAGCCGCGCGCCCGCGAACACGAGCGTCCCGCCGGCAACCGGCTCGCCATCGCCGCCCTCTGACGGCTCCGGTGCCGCGGACTGGCCGCTCGCGGGCGGCTCCTCCGAGGCGTCCGCCGACTCACTGGTGCCCTGGTCGCCGCATGCGGCGAGAACGAGCGCCAGGATGGCGAAGATGGAGATCAATCTCCAGGTGCGCATCCACTCTCCTCCAAACGGATTGATGCTGGGTGAGGATCACCGCTCCACTCGATCGCGCGGCGGGTGCCGGTGATCCGGGAATGATCCGTCGAAAAACGGTCGCTAGTCTCGCACACTCCCACGACTTCAGGAAGCCAGCCCGGGCTCGACCGGCGGCGGCTCGACCTCGGCGTCCGGCGGGGACACCTCCTCGGCCGGCTCGATCGTCGGCGGCGACGAGGCCGAGCGGAACGTGAGCTCCAGCGCGACGAGCTCGCCGGGCGGCGCATCGGGCACGCGCGGTCCGGCCGGCTGCAGATCCGTGCGCGCCAGCGGCAGCGCGATGACCGCCTCGGGATGTGGTTGGGCCGGCGTGACCTGGAGGATGGCGCGGTTCCCCCGCTCGGATGCCGGGATGCGCTCCGCGGGCTGAGCCTGTGCCCCGGCCGCCGAGTCGCCGGACGATGCCGGCGCCGTGATCGGCATGACCTCCATGTTCAGCGCCAGGACCAGCGCCAGGCCGGTCCCGGCCATGGCGGTCGCCGTGCGAAGGCGGCCGATGACCCCCATCGAGCGCTGCCACCAGGCGGCGAAACGGCTTGGCTCGGGGGCCTGTGCCCGGCGGAGGATGCCCTCCCAAGCGGCCGACGATGGCTGCAGCCCATCGACCCGCTCGGCGAGCGCCACGCGCAGCTGCCGGACCATCTCGCGGTCGAACCCGACCTCGTCCCGGCAGCCGCGGCAGCCGGCCAGGTGATCCAGGTGCGGCTGAGAGCTCGGCCCAAGCTCCCCGAACCGGGCCAGCCAGAGGAGCTCGCGGCAGATGCGACGGCAGCTCATCGGCTCGTCACCTTCATGGTGGCGGGCGACCCGCTGACCGGGATCCGGCGCTCGACCGGCAATCGGACGCGCAGGGCCTTGAGCGCGTAGTGCAGCCGGGACTTCATGGTCCCGACGTTGCAGTCGGCGATCTCGGCCGCCTCGGCCAGCGAGTAACTGTGCAGGTAGTAGAGGATGATCGCGGTCTGCTGCTTGGGCGGCAGGGCGTCGATCCCGCGCTGCAGCACATCGAGCACCTCGCGCGACTCGACCACCTGGTCCGGCCGCGCGGCGAGGTCGACGACGAGATTCGTGATCAGGCTGGTGATGGGCTCGGCCAGTGACTTCCGGCGGCTGACGCGGCTGTAGCAGAGGTTGATCGTCACGCGCTGGAGCCACGGCAGCGGCGAGCGGGCCGGGTCGAGGCGCTCGCGAACCTTGTACGCCTTCACGAAGCAGTCCTGGAGGACCTCCTCTGACAGGAACGAGTCGCGCGTGATCGCCAGCGCCGTGGCGTACACGGGGCGCTTGTAGGTGTTGAAGAACTCTTCGAAGGCGTCCAGGTCGCCGTGCTGCATGCGGGCGACGAGGTCGTCAGGGCGTTTCGCTTCCACTGGCACCTGGTCCGGTCGGTTGCCGTGCGGGTTGCTCATAGTACCCGTGCTCGTGCTGGGAGGTTCACTCGACGCCATTCATACGCGCACGGTTGCGTCGGCTCCACCGCGCGGCCGATGCGAGGTGGATCACGTCGTCGGTGCCCCGTCGGGCGCAGCGGGCGACGCGCCCGGCGGGAGGTCGACGCGCGGATCGTCCGAGTCCCCGAACGCATGCCGGAGGTCGGGCCGGCGGGCGGCGGCCGCCTCGTCCAGCCGGCCGACGGGTGTGGTCGTCGGCGCGCGCTTCACGGCGGCCGGATCGCTCGCCGCCAGCTCGGCGATGCCCTCCATGACCTTCACGAACCGATCGAGCGTCTCGAGCGACTCGGTCTCGGTCGGCTCGACCATGAGCGCCTCTTCGACGATGAGCGGGAAGTAGATCGTCGGCGGATGGATGCCGTGGTCGAGGATCGCCTTCGCGATGTCGAGCGTCGTGACTCCGTGCTCCCGCTTCTGGCGCCGCCCGCTGAACACGACCTCGTGCTTGCTGATCCGGTCGTACGGAAGGTCGTAGGCATCGCGCAGCCGGACGCGCAGGTAGTTCGCGGCGAGCACGGCATCCTCGCTGATCGTCCGCAGGCCGGCGTCGCCGTTCGAGCGGATGTACGTGTAGGCGCGCACGAACATGCCGAAGTTGCCGTAGCAGCTGCGCACCTTGCCGATGCTCCGCGGCCGGTCGGCGTCGAGCGCGAACCTCGCGTCCGGCGTCGAGCGGCCCGCCCAGGCATTGGAGCGCACCGTCGCCGGGTCGCCCTCGACCAGCGCGGGCATGGGAGATGGCAGGAAGGGCTCGAGGCGCGCGCTGACCCCGACCGGGCCGGCGCCGGGGCCGCCGCCCCCGTGCGGCGTGCTGAACGTCTTGTGCAGGTTGAAATGCATGACGTCGAAGCCCGCCTCGCCCGGCCGGAACCGGCCGAGGATGGCGTTCAGGTTGGCGCCGTCCATGTAGGCGATGGCACCCGACTCCTTCACCGCGCCGATGACCTGGTCGATCTGGTCCTCGAAGATGCCAAGCGTCGACGGGTTCGTGATCATGAGCGCGGCCACGTCGGGCCCGAGGGCGGCGCGCAGCGCCTCGAGGTCGATGCCGCCGCGTTCGTTCGACGGAATCGTCACCGTCTGGTAGCCGACCATCGTCGCAGTGGCCGGGTTCGTGCCATGTGCCGAGTCGGGGACGAGCACCTTCGTGCGCTGCTGGGCCTCGCCATGGGCCCGATGGAACGCCCGGGCCATGAGCATGCCGGTCAGCTCACCGTGGGCACCGGCCGCGGGCTGCAGGCTGACCGCCGGGAAGCCGCTGATCTCCTTGAGCAGCTCCGCCAGCAGCCACATGAGCTCCAGGCTGCCCTGGCTCAGCGCCTCGGGGTCGAGGGGATGCGAGTCGGCCAGCCCCGGCAGGCGCGCGCTCCACTCGTTGACCTTCGGGTTGTACTTCATCGTGCACGAGCCGAGCGGGTAGAACCCGAGGTCGATGGCATGGTTGAGATGCGCGAGGCGGTTGAAGTGCCGGAGCAGCTCGAGCTCGCTCACCTCGGGGAGCCGCGCCGGCGCGGCGCGCAAGACCGATGCGGGCAGGGATGGCTGCGAGTCGGCCGCTGACCGCGCGGTGTCGGAGGCGAACGGGAAGCGCACCGCGCGCCGCTCGGCGCGGGAGCGATCGAAGATGAGCGGCTCGACGATCGAGAGCTCCTCGCCGCCGGACGTGCCGGCGAATGCGGATCCTCGCCCAGAGGCGTCGTGGCGGTCGGGCGCCTCGGCGACGCTCATCGGGTCGCCTCCAGGGCCTCGACCAGACGGGCGACGTCGTCGTCCGTGGTGAGCTCCGTGGCGGCCAGGAGCAGCGTGTCGCGCAGCTGCGGCTCGTCCCGCTCGGGCAGATAGCCCGCCACGATCCCGCGCTCGGCGAGGGCCGCGAGGCGACGGGCGGCATCGGCCACCGTCATCGTCACCTCCGCGAAGTACGTCCCGCCGAACCGGCGATGGGCAAGGCCGGCGTCCTCGAGCGCGGCGGCGAGATGGCGGGCCTGGACGCTCGACAGCTCGGCGACCTCGCGCAGGCCCTGCGGCCCGACGGCGGTGAGGTACGTCGTGGCGGCCAGCGCCATGAGCGCCTGGTTCGTGCAGATGTTGCTGGCGGCGCGCTCGCGACGGATGTGCTGCTCACGGGCCTGCAGGGTGAGGACGTAGCCCTTGCGACCCTCGACGTCCCGCGTGGCGCCCACCAGCCGGCCGGGCATCTGGCGCACCGCGGCCATGCGCGCCGCCATGAGGCCGACGTACGGCCCGCCGAAGCTGGCGGGGATGCCGAGTGGCTGTCCCTCAGCCGCGACGATGTCCGCGTCGTACGCCCCGGGCGGTGCCAGGATGGCGAGTGACGTGGGCTCCACGACCGCCACGAGCAGCCCGCCTGCGCCGTGGGCGGCTTCCGCGAGCTCGGCCATCGGCTCCAGCTGCCCGTAGAAATTCGGCTGCGCCGCCACCAGGCAGGCCACGTCGTCGCCGAGCGCGGCGGCCGCCGCAGCCGGATCCGTGGCTCCGCTCCCGCCCTCGGCAAGGTCGATCGGCACGATCACGACCTCGACGCCGGGGCCGGAGCAGTAGGTCTCGAGCACGCGCCGGTAGTCGGGATTGACACCGGCCGAGACCGCCACCCGATGCCGTCGGGTCAGGCGGCAGGCCATGAGCGCAGCCTCGGCGGTGGCCGTCGCGCCGTCGTAATGCGAGGCGGTTGCCACCTCCATGCCCGTGAGCTCGCAGATCAGGGACTGGAACTCGTAGATGCTCTGGAGCGTGCCCTGTGAGACCTCCGGCTGGTAGGGCGTATACGCGGTCGCGAACTCTGGACGGCCGATCACCTCGCCCACCACCGCCGGCACGAGGTGGCGGTATACCCCGGCGCCCAGGAAGCTGACCTCCGGGATCCGGTTCCGCCCTGCCAGCCGCGCGAGCTCGGCTCGCACCTCCTGCTCGGTCAGCGGATCCGGGATGGCCCAGTCGCCGGCACGCACGGCGGCGGGGATGTCGGCGAACAGATCATCCACCGACCCCACGCCGATGGCGGCCAGCATTCGCGAGCGGTCGGCCTCGGTGTGGGGGGAGTAGCTCATCGGCGACCCGCCCTCAGGCGGTCTCGGCCGCGTAGGCGTCGGCGTCCATGAGCGCGTCGAGCTGGCTAGGATCGGACAGCTCGACCCGCGCGATCCAGCCCTCGCCGAACGGATCGCTGTTCATCAGCTCAGGGGCGTCGCCGAGCGCCTCATTCACCTCGACCACCGTGCCGGAGATCGGCGCATACAGATCGCTCACCGCTTTCACGCTCTCGACCACGCCGAAGGTCCCGAACTGCGAGAGGTCGGCGCCGATCTCGGGCAGCTCCACGAACACGATATCGCCGAGCTCCTCGGCCGCGAAGCTGGTGATCCCGATCGTGGCGCGCGAGTCCTCCACGCGAACCCACTCATGCTCCTTCGAGTACCGCAGGTCGGCGGGATAGGACATCGGCGATCGAATCCTCCTGGTGGAAGGTGGCGCCGCCTCAGTCGCGGGGGCGCTTGTAGAACGGCAACTTTACCTGTTCGGCCCGGTAGGGGCGCTCGCGCACGACGACGTCGAAGTCGTTCCCGATGCCGGCGAGCCCAGCGGGAACCAGCGCCATGGCGATCTTCGTATCGAGCGTCGGCGACAGCGTTCCGCTCGTGATGTTGCCGACCTCGCGGCCGTCGGAGCGCACCGGGTAGCGCGCCCGCGGGATCGCGTTCTCGCGCATCTCGAGGCCGATGAGCTTCCGGGCCGGGCCGGCATGCTGAATCGCCTGGAGGGCGGCGCGGCCGACGAACTCTCCCTTCTCCAGCTTGACCACTCGGCCGAGGTTGACCTCGAACGGGTTCGTCTCGCGGCTCAGCTCGTTGCCGTAGAGAGGCATGCCGGCCTCCAGGCGCAGCGTGTCGCGGGCGCCCAACCCGCACGGACGCAGGCCGTGCCGCTCCCCTGCCTCGCTCAGCGCCCGCCAGATCGCCACCGCCCGCTTCGCGTCGCAGAACAGCTCGAAGCCGTCCTCGCCGGTGTAGCCGGTGCGAGCGATCAGGCAGTCGACGCCGGCGACGACACCCCGTGCGGACCGGTAGTTGCCCATCGCGTCCAGCTCGATGTCGGTCAGGTCGGCCAGCAGCCCCGCGGCATGCGGGCCCTGCGGGGCCACGAGGGCGGTGCGCTCGCTCCGGTCGTCGACCGTCGCGCCGAAGTCGCCGCGCGCGAGAAGCGCCTCGAGCTGCGCCATGACGGCGGCTCGGTTCGACGCGTTGCAGACGACCCAGAACCGGTCGTCGTCCAGCCGGTAGCAGATGAGGTCGTCGATAATGCCACCATCGTCCTGGCAGGCCATCGAGTACTGCGCCTGGCCGATGGTCAACGCCCCGGGGTCGCTCACCAGTGCGTAGCGCAGGAACGCGACCGCCTCGTCGCCGCGTACCTCGATCTCGGCCATGTGGGACAGGTCGAACAGCCCGACCGCCGTGCGCACCGTCCGGTGCTCCTCGATGATCGAGGTGTACTGGACCGGCATCTCGTAGCCGGCGAACGGGACGAGACGTGCACCAAGCTCGCGATGAACCTCGTGGAGCGGCGTGCGGTGGAGGGTGCCGGCACCCTCCACGCTCATGCCGTGGCCTCCGCGCCGCTCATCGGCTCGGCTGGTCGTTCGGCGTCGGCGAGCACCGCCACCGCCTCCTCGACCACCGACCGCTCGGTGTCGTGGTTGAGGATCGCCAGCGCCTCTTCAACCTCGACCCAGCGGACCTCGTCGAACTCCGCGTCGTGGTCATCCAGCGCGCCGCCGATCGGACGCATGAGGAAGAAGTGGACTGTCTTGTGGAAGCGCGTCGTCCCGCGCACGAAGAAGTAGCGGATCGACCGCAGCTGGCGCTCGATGGCGACCTCCATGCCGGTCTCCTCGCGCGTCTCCCGCAGTGCGGTCTCCTCGATCGTCTCACCCGCGTCGGGCGTGCCCTTCGGCAGCGCCCACAGCCGCGGGCTGCGTCGATGGACGAGAAGGACCTGGATGCGGCCGTCGTCAGTGCGGTACACCACGCCGCCTGCCGAGGTGGCCCGCGCGGTGCGAAGGACGGCCACCGGGGCCGCTAGGCGCGGCGGGCGCGTGGCAACCCGAACGGGAGCGCGCGACGGCGGGCCGGAAGGCGAGTGGCGCGGCCCACCGCCGGGAAGCGGAACCGGCTGGTCTGCGAGCGCAGTGCGCCCACGGTGGCGGAGACGACGGTCGATCGTCGCGGCCGGTGGTACACGGTCCGTCCCCGATCCAGGCCGAGGCGCGACCGATGCACCGATCTGCGGCCCGAGCCGAAGTCGATGGATGGATGGGAGACGAGGCGGGCCACCGGACTCACGCGCATGCCCGGCATTGTACGCCGCCTCAGATGCCGCGCAAGCGATTCACGCCACCAGGGACCGATAGAGCGCCTCGGTCTCGTCCATCCGGCGGGCGATCGAGAACCGCTCAGCGTCCTCGCGGGCTCGGGCGGCCATCGCGGCGCGCCGATCGTCGTCGCCGGCGAGCGTCGCGAGCTCTGCGCCAAGCCGGGCAACGCGGCCCTCCACCGGCTCGGCCGGCACCACCACGCCGTCGACTCCGTCCCGCACCGAGTCGCGGACCCCGGGGCCGTCGAGCGCCACCGCCGGGAGCCCGGATGCGAGCGCCTCGGCGAGGACGAGGCCCTGGGTCTCGGTCCGCGACGCGAAGGCGAACAGATCGGCCCCGGCGAGCACCGCGAGCGCCTCCGGCCGGGGGAGCCCTCCCGTGAAGGCGACGCGCCCGGCGAGGTCGGGGCGCCCGGCCCGCGCTCGAAGCTCGCCTTCCGACGGTCCTCCGCCGATCACGAGCAGGTGGAGGCCGGCGAGGGCGACGGCCTCGAGGACGTCCATCGGGCTCTTCTCCGGCGCGAGTCGACCGAGCGAGGCCACGACGATGGTGTCGCGGGGCCATCCGCCGACTGCCCGCGGGTCCGGCGCGGCGAGGCCGCGGATCCCGGCCACGTCGACGCCGGTCGGGATGACGCGGACGCGGGCCGGTCGGTCGTC
>DASVEQ010000072.1:0-67325 GCA_036380455.1 Candidatus Limnocylindria bacterium
GGGCATCGTGCCCGCGGTGGTCGTCGGGGGTGGGGCGACCATCGCGGTCGCCGCGGCCTGGGCATGGCTGTTCCCGATGCTCCGGCGGCTCGACCGCTTCCCCGCCGATCCTCCGACCGAGCGAAGTGCGGGGGTATGATCCGGCGCAGTGAGGTGAAGCCATGGATGAGCGATGCATGTCGTGCGGGCGGGACACCCGGGCAGGGACTCCGCTCTTCAGCGGGCGCACGCGAGGACGCGAGACCGCGACCGGCGATGAAGGTTGGCTCTGCCAGGCCTGCCAGACGGCGTCCGCCGGCCCGGGTGGAGAGTCGTCCGTTCCGCTCAGCGGTCGCTACGCGGTCATCGATCTGCCAAGTGGGCCTGGCATGGGTGGATGACGATCGGCGCTAGAATCCCCCGGTGATCGACCCCGTCGCATTCGAGATCGGCCCGCTCCAGCTGCACTGGTACGGGATCATCATCGCCGGCGCCGTCCTCATCGGCGGCCTGCTCGGCACGCGCGTCGCGCGATGGCTGAACGAGGATCCGGACGACGGCTGGGCGATGCTGCTGCTGGTGATGATCCTCGCGGTCGTCGGCGCCCGGCTCTACCACGTCATCCATCTGTGGGACTACTACGTCGCCAACCCGGTGCTCATTCCCCAGATCTGGGAAGGCGGGCTGGGGATTCCCGGCGGCGTGGCCGGGGGCGCGCTCGGCATCCTGATCGCCACCCGATCGCAGGGCCTGCACACCGCGCGCTGGATGGACATCTTCGCGCCGGCGCTCCTGCTTGGGCAGGTCATCGGCCGCCTGGGGAACTTCGTGAACCAGGAGCTCTACGGGCCGCCGACCTCGCTGTGCGGGACCGAGTATCCGCCCTGCCTGCCGTGGGGCATCCCGATCGACGCGGCGCATCGCGTGGCGCCGTGGGACGCGGTCACGTTCCCGCCCGAGTCGACGACCTTCGTGCCGCTCTTCGCGTACGAGATGGTGCTCAACCTCATCGGCATGCTCGTCATCCTGTTCATCATCCGACGATTCGGGCCGCGGCTGTTCGCCGGGGACGCGGTGCTGATGTACATCATGTGGTACGGATCGGTCCGGACCCTGCTGGAGACCTACCGCGTCAACAACTGGACGATCCTCGGGGTGCCGACCGCGATGTGGATCGGGATCATCGGCGTGGTGCTCGCCGCCGCGTGGTTCTGGTACCGGCATCGGCGCGGATGGGGCTCGCCGATGATCCGGCCTGCCGACGAGCGGCCGGCCGAGGCCGATGCGCCCCAGGCGCAGCCGGAGCCCAGCGCTGGCTGACCGACCGGGCGGCATCCTGCCCGATGTGACCGCGGCCGTGGGCTTTACGCCACTCGTGGCGCTCGACCGCCTCGCCGCCGACGTCCGGCCACGGATCGTCGCGAAGCTCGAGCACATGAACCCGGGCGGCTCGGTGAAGGATCGCATCGCGCTGCCGATGATCGAGGCCGCCGAGCAGGCCGGGGCGCTGAAGCCGGGCGGCGTGATCGTCGAGCCAACCAGCGGCAACACCGGGGTCGGACTGGCGCAGGCTGCCGCGGTGAAGGGTTATCGGTGCATCTTCGTGATGGCTGACAAGCAGTCGGACGAGAAGCGGGCGCTCCTGCGAGCGTACGGGGCGGAGGTGGTGGTCTGTCCCACGGACGTCGAGCCCGACGACGAGCGGTCGTACTACAGGGTCGCGGATCGGCTGGCGCGGGAGACGCCCGGCGGCTGGAAGCCCGACCAGTATCACAACGATTCGAACCCCCAGGCTCACTACGACACCACCGGCCCGGAGATCTGGGAGGCGACCCGGGGACGGGTCACGCACCTGGTCGTGGCGCTGGGCACCGGCGGGACGGTGTCGGGGATCGGCCGCTACCTGAAGGAGCGCAACCCCGCGATCCAGGTCGTCGGCGCCGATCCTGCGGGCTCGGTGTACTCCGGAGCATCGCCGCATCCGTACCTGACCGAGGGCATCGGCGAGGACTTCTGGCCCACCACCTACGACACGCGCATCTGCGACGCGGTGGTGCAGGTCAGCGACCGCGACTCGATGCTCATGGCGCGGATCGCGACGGCCCGTGAGGGGATCCTGATGGGCGAGTCGTCCGGCACCGCACTGTGGGCAGCGTTGCAGATCGCCCGCACCCTCGACGACACAGATACGCTGTTCGTGGTCGTGTTGCCCGACAGCGGGCGGAACTACGTCGGCAAGCTGTACAGTGACCGCTGGCTGCGAGAGCGAGGCCTTCTGGGTCCGTATGAGGAGGTTGTCGACTACGACTGGCGGGCAACCTCCCCGGCCGTGATCCTGCGCGGTGCGGAGATTCCCCAGCGGCCGGAATGACCCCCTACGGGTCTACCCCCGAGCCCATGATCAAGGCCGCTCACCTCCTCATCTGTTGCCAGATGTCGCTCCAGCCGACGTTCGGCGACACTGGCGGCCGTTCGTGCTTCGCCCAGACATCGATTCGCCCAGATGTTCGCGGCGAATCAAGGGTGGAGTGGCCGCCCAACGTCGCTCACAGCGTCCAAGTGGCAACTCCTGGCTCGGCCCACGCGCCGAGATCAGCGCCAGGGGCGCCTGGTGGCCGGTCGGAGTATCGTTGATGCATTCACCAAGGAGGCACAAGGAGCGAGATGACGCACGTCGCGGAACCGCCGGTCGGCGCCGAGGGCCAGGCGGCCGGGACCGAGCGGGTCAACCACTGGATCAACGGCGCCCGCGTGGCGGGCAGCAGCGGCCGCAGCGGACCGGTGTACAACCCGGCCACCGGACAGGTCGCTCGCCAGGTCGATTTCGCTTCGGTGGAGGAGGTCGACGCCGCGGTGCGCGCGGCCCACGACGCGTACCCGGGATGGCGCGCGACCTCGATCAGCAGGCGGACCGAGATCATGTTCCGCATCCGGAACCTCGTGGAACAGCATCGCGAGGAGATCGCCGCGCACCTGACGCGCGAGCACGGCAAGGTCCGCACGGACGCGCTCGGCGAGGTGGCGCGCGGCCTGGAGAACATCGAGTTCGCGACCGGCATCCCGCATCTGCTGAAGGGCGGCTTCAGCGAGCAGGTCAGCACCGGTATCGACGTCTACCAGATCCGCCAGCCGCTGGGCGTGGTGGCCGGCATCACGCCGTTCAACTTCCCGGCCATGGTGCCCATGTGGATGTTCGCCAACGCCATCGCGTGCGGGAACACCTTCATCCTGAAGCCGTCGGAGAAGGACCCCTCCGCATCGGTGTATCTAGGGGAGCTGCTGAAGGAGGCCGGTCTGCCCGACGGCGTCTTCAACGTCGTCCACGGCGACAAGGTGGCGGTCGACCGCATCCTGGAGCATCCCGATATCGCGGCCGTCTCGTTCGTGGGGAGCACGCCGATTGCGCGCTACATCTACGAGACCGGCACGAAGAACGGCAAGCGCGTGCAAGCCCTGGGTGGCGCGAAGAACCACATGGTCGTCCTGCCAGACGCCGATATCGACATGGCCGCCGATGCCGCCGTCTCCGCCGCCTACGGCTCCGCCGGCGAGCGCTGCATGGCGATCTCGGTGGTCGTGGCGGTCGGCGACGTGGCCGATCCGCTGGTCGACGCCATCGAGCGGCGCCTGCCGAAGATCAAGATCGGCCCTGGCCACGAGGAAGGCTCGGAGATGGGTCCGCTGATCACGAAGGAGCACCGCGACAAGGTCGCCTCGTACCTGGATTCCGGCGTCTCGCAGGGAGCCACGCTTCGCGCCGATGGGCGCCAGCACGTGCTGTACAGCGAGTCCGAGGGGTTCTTCCTCGGGGTGTCGCTGCTCGACAACGTGACGCCCGAGATGGAGTGCTACCGCAACGAGATCTTCGGTCCGGTGCTCGAGGTCGTGCGCGCGCACGACTATCCCGAGGCGCTGAAGCTCGTCAACGACAACCAGTACGGCAATGGCACCGCCATCTTCACCCGCGACGGCGGTGCCGCGCGGCAGTACCAGTTCGACGTCAACGTCGGCATGGTCGGCCTCAACGTGCCGATCCCGGTGCCGGTCGCCTACTACAGCTTCGGCGGCTGGAAAGCCTCGCTGTTCGGCGACATCCACATGTACGGCCCCGAGGGCATCCAGTTCTACACGCGCGGCAAGGTCGTCACCGCCCGCTGGCCGGACCCGGGCACCTCATCGGTCGATCTCGGCTTCCCGCGCACGCGGTAGGACCGCCGGGGGATGCGACCTCTGCTGAAGCTGGCGTCTGCCCTCGCCACGGTGGCGTTTGCCGTCGCTGCGTTGATGCTCGTCTGGTATGTGCAGGTCGCGATCGGCGTCGCGCTGCATCCGACCGCCGATGTCCGTCCGGCCAACCCCATGTTCCTCCTGATCGTGACCGGCGTCGTCGCGCTTTTCCTGTACGGCATCATGCGCGCTGCCTGGGCGGCGGTCGATCGAACCGAGGTCGAAACAACGCGGGAGGATGGGTCGCCGAGCCCGGACGGGTCGCCCTGAGGCACGCCACTCGTGCTCCGCGCGAATGCGCGCGCATGAGTGGCCAAGCCGCCAGGTGCCAGAAACAGGCGGCCCAAGCCGGCACGGAGCCGATCCCAGACCGGCCGCGGCCCTTGACTTGCGCGCCGGGCAGGCAACGGCGACGTTGAGCGTCAACGTGGCCGGCGCTTGCCGCGCGTGCAAGCCGCGAACGCGATGCGGGTGCCGGTCGCGCCAACGTCGCCGTTCGTTGCGACCTGCGCAAGCGGAGGTCCCGGCCGGGTCGGGGATCGGTGGCAGAATGGCCGCCACATGACAGACCGATTCGAGACGCTGGCCGTGCACGCCGGGGCCGAGCCAGATCCTCAGACGGGCGCCGTGGTGCCGCCGATCCAGATGAGCACGACCTTCAAGCAGGATGGCGTGGGTGGGCTGCGGTCCGGATACGAGTACGGCAGATCCGGCAATCCGACCCGCGAGGCCCTCGAAGCGGCCATCGCCGAGCTGGAGAATGGCACGCACGGCCTCGCCTACGCCTCCGGCCTGGCGGCCACGCAGAACGTGTTCTACCTCCTGGAGCCCGGCGATCGGCTGCTCATGAGCGACGACGTGTACGGGGGCACGTGGCGACTGGCGGACAGGGTCTGGCGGCGCTACGGGATCGAGACCGATGCGATCGACCTCCGCGACCTCGACGCAGTGGCCGCGGCGTTCGCCGCCGAGAAGCCGCCCCGCATAGTGTGGATCGAGACGCCGTCGAACCCGCTGCTGAAGGTCGTGGACGTCAGCGCGATCGCGCGGCTGGCCGCCGTGGCCGGCGCGATCACCGTGGTCGACAACACGTTCGCCACGCCCTACCTGCAGCGTCCGCTCGAGAGCGGCGCCGATCTCGTTCTGCACTCGGCGACGAAGTACCTCGGCGGGCACTCCGACGTCATCGGCGGGCTGGTGGTCACCCGTTCGGACGAGCTGGCCGAGCGGCTTCGATTCCACCAGAACGCGGCGGGCGCCGTGCCGAGCCCGTTCGACTGCTTCCTCATCATGCGCGGCCTTCGCACGCTGGCGGTCCGCATGGAGCGCGCCTGCGCGAACGCCCTCGTGCTCGCGCTGTGGCTGGCCGACCGCCCCGACGTCTCTGTCGTGCACTACCCGGGGCTGGCGAGCGGTCCCACGGCGGAGCTGGTCGAGCGACAGATGCGCCTGCCGGGGGCGATGCTCAGCTTCGAGCATCGCGGAGGGGAGGAGGCAGCGCGACGGTTCGCGGCGGCCACCAGGCTCTTCACGCTTGCCGAGTCGCTCGGCGCCGTCGAGTCCCTCATCGAGCTGCCGGCGCCGATGACCCACGCTTCGGTGGCCGACTCGCCGTTGGCGGTCCCCACGTCGCTGGCCCGACTCAGCGTCGGGATCGAGAACGTCGACGACCTGCGGGAGGACCTCGAGGCCGCCTTCGGCGCATCGGCGTCGTGAGCGACGAGCCGCGCCGGGACGGTCCGACCGAGCTGGTCGAAGGCGCCGACGGTGAGCTCGTCGAACGCCTGTCGGGCGGCACCGCGACGCTGCTCCTCGTGTGGCTGATCGGCGTCGGCGCGCTCTCGACGCTGCTGGCAGCCTGGATCTTCGTGTGGGTCGTGACCGGCGAGCGGCTCGGCATCGGCGCGCTGTTCGGAGGATTCGGCTTCTACACCGCCCTCGCCGGTGCGGCCGGGCCCTGCGTGCTGTGGCTGACGGGGCGCGCGCAGGGCCACTCGCTGGCTTGGTTCTCCTGGACCGCCGCGAAGATCGCGCTCGTCATGGTGGCGCTGATCGCGCTGCTGATCACGGCCGTGACCGCGGTGATGGCGGGTGCGGTGCCCGGCGCCGGCGCCGTCCAGATCGGGGTCCTCATGGCTCTCGTGGCCCTGGTGCTGAGCCAGCTGTGGGCGGTCGCGACGTGGGGCGCCGACCGCTGGATCGCCCGCGCCCGGGTGACGGAGAAGACCACGTGACGGACGAACCGGGAGTCCCCGACAACGACCGCACGCTGCACCTGGACGCCGATCCGGATCGGGTGTGGCGGGCGATCAGCGACCCCGCGGAGCTCGCGCGATGGTTCCCGCAAGCGCGCGGAGCTCGATGCGACCGACGACGCGACCCTCATCGAGGGCTGGACGGAGGAGCTGGCGGAGCTGGAGGCCCTGCTGGCCTCCTGAATCCTGTCGCTGCCTAGATCTGGTAGCTTCCGGCGGGCTCCGCGAGCTCGGCCTCGCCACCATATGCCTCAGCGGCGGCGTCGCGAGCCCACGACCCGTCGCCATCGACCGGCAGGTGCGTGAGCATCAGCCGTCGTGCACCGGCCCGTCGCGCGCTCTCGCCGGCCTCGGCGGGGAGGAGATGCCCGCGTCGTTCCGGCGGCTGGGCATCCTCGTCCAGGGTTCGGAGAGTGGCCTCGCTGAGGAACAGGTCCGCGCCATCGGCGATGGTATGCACGCCGTCGCCCGGTCCGGTGTCGGCCGTATAGCCGAGGACCTTCCCGTCGGCCTCGACGCGGAAGCCCCAGCACGGAATGAAGTGCTCGGTCTCGATCGGCGTCAGTGACAGCCCGGCGAAGGCGAACGCCGACGAGCCATCGTGCTCCGAGAGGCGGAACGCGTCCTCGAAGTGCCGCGGGTTGCCGGCGCCGCGTGCGAGGTCGAGCACCTGGTCGGCCGATCCGGGCGGGAGGATCACGCGCAGCCGCTGGTCCTTCGGGTGTCCGCGCCATGGATAGACGTAGCGAAGGGTGACCAGGTCGAGCATGTGGTCGGCGTGCATGTGGCTGACGACGATCGCGTCCAGCTCGTCCGGATGGTGATGCCGCAGCAGCTGGGCGACCACGCCCGGCCCGATGTCGACCACGACGCGCCCGCCTCCGCCCTCCAGCAGGTAGCCGGCGCACGCCTCGCCGGGATTCGGCGAGGCGGGGGATCGTCCGAGGATGGTGAGGCGCATTCAGCGCCGCTCGATCGGCAGATAGTCCCTGGCCGCCGCGCCGATGTAGACCTGGCGCGGGCGGCCGATCTTCGTCTCCCTGGCGCCCATCATCTCCCGCCACTGCGCGATCCAGCCGGGCAGGCGGCCGATGGCGAAGCAGTTCGTGAACATGTTCTTCGGGAATCCGACGGCGCGGTAGATCAGGCCGGAGTAGAAGTCCACGTTCGGGTAGAGCTTGCGGCTGACGAAGTACTCGTCGCGGAGTGCGACCTCCTCGAGCCGCTGCGCGACGTCGAAGAGCTCGTCGTCGGCGCCGGTGGCGGCCAGCACGCGCTCGGCGGCCGCCTTGATGATCCGAGCGCGCGGGTCGAAGTTCTTGTACACGCGGTGGCCGAAGCCGGCGAGGCGGAAGCTGTCGTTCGGATCCTTCGCCTTGTCGACCCAGCGCTGGACGTCGCCGCCGCCCGCGACGATCTGCTCCAGGGTGTTGATGACGTCCTCGTTCGCGCCTCCGTGGAGCGGGCCCCACAGCGCGCTGATCCCGGCGCTGATCGAGGCGTACAGGTTTGCGTGCGTGCTCCCGACCATGCGAACCGTGGAGGTGGACGCGTTCTGCTCGTGATCGGCGTGGAGGATGAGGAGCAGGTCGAGCGCCTCGGCGACCTCCGGCTGGACCTCGTATGGCTCGGACGGCACCGCGAACATCATGTGCAGCAGGTTCGCGGAGTAGCCGAGGTCGTTGCGTGGGTAGACGTACGGCTGGCCGATGGCCTTCTTGAACGACCAGGCGGCGAGGGTCGGGAGCTTGGCGATCAGCCGATTGATCGTGATCTCGACCGCATCGGGCTCGAAGATGTTCTGCGAGTCCGGATAGAAGGTGCTCATGCCGACGACGCCGGAGGCGAGGACCGCCATCGGGTGCGCATCGGCGGGGAAGGAGTCGAAGAAGTGCCGCATCTCCTCTCGGATGAGCGTGTGGTGCGTCACCTCGCCGACGAACCGGTCCAGCTGCTCGCGGGTGGGCAGCTCGCCCCAGATGAGCAGGTACGCCACCTCGAGGAAGGTCGAGTGCTCGGCGAGCTGCTCGATGGGGTAGCCGCGGTAGCGGAGGATGCCCTCCTCGCCGTCGAGGAAGGTGATGGCGCTCGTGCAGGCCCCGGTGTTCCCGTAGCCGGGATCGAGCGTGATGAGGCCGGTCTCGCTCCGCAGCTTGCCGATGTCGAGCGCGTCGTCGCCCTCGGTGCCCTCGACCACCGGCAGCTCGACCTCGCGGTCGCCCACCTGCAGGCGCGCCGATCCGGCCCGCGCGGGAGATTCCGTGCTCACGCCAGCAGCTCCGCGACGGCCTCGCGCTCCTCGACGAGCTCCGCGGTCGTGGCCTCGATGCGCGAGCGCGCGAACGGTCCGTGCTCGATGCCCTGGTCGATCTCGACGACGCCGGGCGCGGTCGCTCGCAGCGGATAGCCGAATACGAGCCCCTCCGGCACGGCGTAGCCGCCCGTCGCGGGGGCGGCGATGGCCGAGCTGAACCGCTCCCCGGTGGGCCGGGCCACGTTGCGGACGGTGTCGATCACCGCGTTGGCCGCGCTGGCGGCTGAGCTCTGGCCGCGCGCCTTGATGATCGCCGCGCCGCGCTGCTGGACCCTGGAGATGAAGTCACCCTCGAGCCAGGCGTCGTCACCGATCACCTCGGGCGCGGGCCGGCCGCCGATGGTCGCGTGCCATGCGTCGGGGAACTGCGTCGAGGAATGGTTGCCCCAGATCGCGAGGTCGCGGACGTCGCTCACGGCCCCGCCGGCGCGGGCGGCGAGCTGAGATCGTCCGCGGCTCTCGTCGAGCATCGTCATCGCGAACCATCGATCCTTCGGCATCCCGTGGCGGGCCGCGGCGCTGGAGCCGATCAGCGCGTTCGTGTTGCACGGGTTCCCAACCACGAGCACCCGGCAGTCGTCGGCCGCATTGCGTGCGATGGCCATGCCCTGGCCGGTGAAGATGCCGCCGTTGATGCCGAGCAGGTCCTTGCGCTCCATCCCCTCCCTCCGCGGGACCGCTCCGACGAGCAGCGCCCAGTTCGCGCCGCGGAAGGCGTCATCTGTGTCGGAGGTGCAGAGGACCTCGCCGAGCAGCGGGAAGGCGCAGTCGTCGAGCTCCATGCGAACCCCGTCCAGGGCGGGCAGCGCCGCCTCGAGCTCGAGCAGCCGGAGCCGCACGGGGGTTTCGGGTCCGAACATCTGACCCGCGGCGATCCGGAAGAGGAGCGCGTAGCCGATCTGGCCGGCTGCGCCGGTGACGGCCACGGTGACGGGAGAGTCGACCATCGGTCTCCTGTGGCTTGGGGTGCGCCCGAGTGTAGCGCAGGCCCGCGTGGCGTCCGCTCGCCGTCGCCGGTCAGACCTGCCGCAGCAGGCGCTCGCGGCGGAAGCCGCGCGATGCCGCGAGGAGGACCGCGGCGGCGATCAGCCACACGACGGCGCCGAGCACGACGGCGAGCCGCGTGTCGAGTACCACCGCGCCCACGAGCTGGCCAACCACCAGGGCGACCACCGGCAGCACGATCACGCCGCCGAGCTGGTACGCCTCCTGGAAGCCACGGACCCGGGCGGAGACCACGACCAGGACGGAGATCGCCAGCGCGCCGACGGCCGGCCCGAGCCACCCCAGCACGAGCATCCAGAGCACCGAGATGGCCACCGGGCGGCCCACGTCACCGGCTGCCAGCACGTTGACGAGGATCGCGTACAGCAGCCAGCCGAGCACCGAGACGGCGATGGCCGCCAGCCACGGTCCGAGGAGCTTCGCGAGGTAGAGCTCGCGGTCGCTGGTCGGGGAGTAGAGGAGCGCCTCGAGCGTCCGTCGCTCCTTCTCCCCCGCGAAGCTGTCGGCGGCGATCACCGCGCACACCATGAGCGGCACGATCAGGAAGAAGGTGGCGAACTGGTACTCCAGCAGGTAGACGAGGATCTGGCGCTCGAGCGGGCCGGGGCCGAGCGTGCGCGTGATCTCGATCGGCAGCACCTCGAGGAGCGGCCTGAGCTCCTCGATCGCATCGCCTCCGGCGCGCACGCCGATGACGGCGACGGCCGGGAAGAGCACGAAGAACAGGACCGGCACGATGATGAGCGGCACCATCACCGCCTTCGCCCGCACCACGAGCCGCAGGTCGCGGAGGACGATCGCCCGGATCGCACGCCAGTTCACGATTCGGCCTCCCCGTACAGCGCCACGTAGGCGTCCTCCAGGGTGGGCTGGGCAGGGGTGACACGGTAGACCGATGCCCCGGCCGCCACCAGCTCCGCGACCAGGCCCGGCACGGCGTCGCGCCCGAGACCCTCGACGCCGATGCGGCCATCGCCCAGGTCGCTGGCGCTGCTGCCGGATGCGTCGCGGGCGATGCGCAGCCCGGTCTCGGCGTGCTGCGGGTCGACCTCGAGCTCGACCCGTGTCGGCAGCGAGGCCGAGTTGGCCACCTCCGCCGGCGTCCCATCGGCGATCACCCGGCCGCGGCGCAGGATGATCACCCGATCACACAGCTCCTGTGCCTCGGCAAGGTTGTGCGTGCAGATGAGGATCGTCCGGTCGCGCCCGACGGCCAGGGAGCGGACGAGGTCGCGGACGCCGATGGACGCGATCGGATCGAGCGCCGCGGTCGGCTCGTCGAGGAACAGGACCGGCGGGTCATGGATGAGGGTGCGAGCCAGCGCCAGTCGCTGGCGCATGCCGCGGCTGTAGCCGCCGATCCGGTCGTCGGCCCGGCCGGCGAGATCGAAGCGCCCCAGCAGCTCGTCGACGCGGGACCGGACCTCAGCTCGGGGCACGCCCCACAGCTCGGCCCAGAAGGCCATCGCCTCGCGGGCCGACATCCGGTCGTCGAGCGAGGGCGTCTCGGTCAGGACGCCCGTGGCGGCACGGACCGCGGGGCCCTCCCGCCACGGGTCGTGGCCCAGCGTCCGCGCCCCGCCGGTCGTGGCTGCCAGCAGGCCGTTCAGGAGGCGGATCGTGGTCGTCTTGCCCGCGCCGTTATGCCCGAGCAGTCCGATGACCTGGCCGGCCGGGACGCGGAACGTCACGTCATGGAGCGCGACGACCTCGCCGAACGTGCGTCCCAGGCCGCTTGCCTCGAGGACGGGAGCCGCGATCATCGGCGCGGCGGCGGCCGGCGCGCCCAGTCCGCCACGGCGGCGGCCATGGACCCAAAGGCGAATCGCGGAAGCCAGTCGCCGATCTCGGCGAGCGGCACCCAGGCATGCTCGCTCGACTCGAAGTCGAGGGAAACCTCGGCGGAAGCGTCAGCCGGCCGAGCCCGGAAGACGGCGGTGACGGCGTTGGCCGGCGGCGAGTGGTAGACGCCGGTCAGCTCGACAAGCTCCACCTCGATGCCGGACTCCTCGCGCGCCTCGCGCCGCGCCGCATGCTCGAACGACTCCCCCGGGTCGAGGTAGCCGGCTGGCAGGTCCCAGTCACCTAGGCCGGGCTCGACGGCGCGACGCAGGAGGAGCAGGGAGGTGGCACCTGCGTCCGTCCGTTCCAGGAGCACGGCGGCGGCGGGCCTCGGGTTGGCATGCCAGCGCCAGCCGCATCGGTCACAGACGATCGGCTGCTCGTCGGTCCCGACGCAGTGCGGGCAGACGGGAACGGCTCGGCTCATGAGCCGAGCGTAGCAGGCGGCTCAGCCGCGATCGGCGATGCGGGTCGGCTCCGGCTGCGCGAGGTCGTCGCGACCCGCCGCCAGGATGAACATGTGGATTCGGTCCCGGAGGCCGTCGCGCGCCGTCCGGAATGCCTGGAGGCGCATGTCGTCGTCGCCCTCCACCGCGGACGGATCGTCGATGCTCCAGTGGGCTTGCTGCCGGACGCCGGGGATCGTCGGGCATGCCTCCCTGGCCTGGTCACAGACCGTGATCAGCCAGCTGAAGGATTCGCCGAGGTACGGCTCGAGGGTCTTCGAGGACTGGCCGCCGATGTCGATCCCGATCTCGGCCATTGCCGCGATCGCTTCCGGACGCACCCGCGTCGCCTCGGTCCCGGCGCTGTGGACCTCGAACCGATCGCCCCCCCAGGCCCGGAGCATGCCCTCCGCCATCTGGCTGCGGGCGCTGTTGTGGGTGCAGACGAAGATCACGCGCTGCCCTGCTCGATTCGCGCTCATGGAGGTGATC
Organism: Candidatus Limnocylindria bacterium; assembly: GCA_036380455.1. Taxonomy (GTDB): domain Bacteria; phylum Chloroflexota; class Limnocylindria; order QHBO01; family QHBO01; genus JACDBZ01. The sequence continues at coordinate 12,561 of DASVEQ010000072.1, forward strand.
CTACGCCGCAGATGTCAACGCCACGTCAACCACCGTCAATGTCCACCGGTGGGGACAACATGTGGATAACTCCTTCCGCGCGATGAAGACTGGTGGAGAACGGGGATTGCACCGATCGCCGACGCGCCCATATGCTGCAGTCGTCCCGAAGGGGCAGCCAACGGCACCAGCGATTGCATCAACGGTCCAGCGGCGGTTCCTTCGGGACATTTCGTTGCCCGCGGCTTCCTTCGGCGGGTGCACCGCGCGCGTGTTGCGCCCCGGTGCACGTATCTGGCAAGGCAGGGCCGATGCGGTCGCATGCATGGTCGGATCGTGCGCCGTGGCGCACATCGGCGGTCTGGATCAGCGCTCTCTCTCAGTTATGTGCGCGGCCGCGCACACCAGCGCTCGCTTTGCCTCCGCCTCAGCCCTCGAGGTCGCGCTGGAGGCGACGAACGACCTCGGCGGTCTCGTCGTCCGGACCGTGGCCGGGCTCCGAAGCCGGGCCGGCGAATGTCCCGAACTGCCGGTCGCCGGCGTCGCCGAGGCCCGGGACGATGTACCCGCGCTCGTTGAGATGCGAGTCGAGGGCCGCGACGTGGACGTCGACGTCGGGGTGGGCGCCGGCGAGCGTCGCGACCCCCTCCGGGGCGGCAATCAGCGAGAGCTGTTTCACCCGCGCCGCGCCCCACTGCTTGAGGATGTCGATCGTGGCCGCCGCCGATCCACCGGTTGCCAGCATCGGGTCCAGCACCAGGCACACCTGGACGGTGGCCGCGTCGGGGAGCTTGTTGTAGTACTCGACCGGCTTCAGGGTCCGCTCGTCGCGGTAGAGGCCGATGTGCCACACCTCGGCGGTCGGCAGCAGCTCGAGCATGGCGTCGACCATGCCCAGGCCGGCGCGGAGGATCGGGATGAGCCCGACGCGCGGCTCGAGGCGCGCGGCCGTCATCGGCTCCAGCGGCGTCTCGATCGGCTCAGGCCGCGTCGCGAGGTCGGCCATCGCCTCGTAGCCGAGCAGCCACGTCAGCTCGCGGACGAGCTCGCGGAACTTCTTCGGCTCCGTCGTCTTGTCGCGCAGGATGGCGAGCTTGTGGGCGACCAGCGGGTGCTGGCTGACGTGGAGCGGCATCGGCGCCGATTCTAGCCCTCGCCGCACCGGCACAATGCATCGATGCGTCCGGTGCCGTGGCTCCTCCCGCTCGCCTTCGGCGCCTTCGGCGTGATGTGGGGCGCCTGGCAGGCGGTGCTGCCTGACCTGGCACGCCACCACGGGCTGTCGAGCGGCCCGCTCGGCGCGATCCTGACCATCGGCTTCGCCGTCTCGCTGCCGGCCATGCTCGTGACGGGCCGGCTGGTGGACCGGCTTGGCGCTGGCTGGGGAATGGCCATCACCGCGGTGTCGATGGCCGCCGGGCTGCTGGTGGTGTCGACGCTGGCGCCAGTCGGCTTCCTGGTGGTCGGCGTCATCCTGATCGCCGCCGGCAGCGGAGCCTTCGACGTCGCGATCAACGGCGCCGCCATGGGGGACGAGGATTGGAGCCGACCGGCTCGCCTGACGCTGCTGCATGCGGCCTTCTCCGGCGGCGGGATGGCGGGGGCGCTCCTAGCCGGCGGGCTGATCGGGACCGACGTTCCATTCCAATCGGTGTACCCGGCGCTGGTCGCTTTGCTGCTGATCACCGCCGCAGTGGCCGCTCGTTCTGGCTGGCACGCCCGGCCGCCGGAGGGCAGCGTTCCGCGAACCGTGGCGCTGGCGATGATGCCGCTGGCCGCCCTGGCAGGGCTGGCCTTCCTGGCCGAGGGGTCGATGGAGACGTGGTCGGCGATCTACCTGCGGGACGAGCTGGGCGCCGCGGCATTCGTGGGTGCCCTCGGGCCCGCCGCCTTCCACGGCGCGATGCTGACCGGACGTCTGATCGGGGTCGGGGTGGCGGGCACACTCGGGGCAGCATCGACGCTCCTGGTCGGTGGACTGATGGCCCTGGTCGGGATGACCGCCGCGCTGCTGGTCCCGGTCCCCGCGCTGGCGATCATCGGCATGGCGGTCGCAGCGCTGGGCGCTTCGTTCGTGGTGCCGGTGGTCGTCAGCCTGGCCGCCGATTGGGCGGGTGGCTACGCCGGGCGCGCGGCTTCCTATGTCCTCACGCTCGGCTATGCGGGCTTCCTCATCGGCCCCTCGCTGGTCGGCATCCTCGGCGAGCTCGCGGGGCTGCGTGCGGCGTTGGCTGTCATCCCGATCGCCGCCGCGATCATCGTCGTGGCGTCACGGACGCGTGTCGTCCATCGGTGATCACTGCCGGCAGTCAGGCGCCACCGTACGCCGTCCCGCCGTGCGGCCTGATCGCTCCCGGCAGTCAGGCGCCAGGCACCAGCTTCTCCCGGTGTGCGACCGCTCGAAGTCGCCCCCCACGGTCGCGGCGTCACGAACGCGCGTGGTACGGGTGCTGCGGGAGGAGAACGAGATCTACCTCCAATCCCGGCATGCTGGTACGCTATTCGACCTGCGAACGACCCCGAGCGCACACGGACCGTGCCCAGCCCGTCGCCGGACCGTACTGAGGAGGTTAGGAGAGCATGGTCTTCGGATCGAAGCGTGAAACCAAGCCGGACAGCCTCTCGCGCGAGGACGTGGTCGGGAACCTGTATCCGGATAGCCTGACGAGTGAGGTTGACGTGGCACAGTCACCCAGCGAGTTTCCCCGCACCAGCGATCGCGGCAACGAGTCGGTCATCGACCCCCACGCCCGCTTCAACGGCAAGTACGTCAGCGACCGCGACCTGCGGATCGAGGGCGAGGCGCAGGGCGAGATCGAATGCCAGGGGACGTTGATCATCAGCCCGCAGGCGCGTGTGCGCAGCGCGATCAAGGCCCACAACGTGATCGTCAACGGCGATTACGAGGGCGACGTCGACTGCGGTGGACGCTTCGAGATCGGCTCGACCGGCCGGGTCAAGGGCAACATCAAGACCCAGGTGCTGGTCGTCAAGGAAGGCGCGCACTGGGAGGGCGGTGTCACGATGACCCGCGAGCCCGGCGCCCGTCCCGCGGCCCAGACGCCGACCGGTCCTGGCACGCCGCAGTCAGCGCGCACGGCCGCCGGCGGCTCAGGCGGGCCCGGCAGCAGCATCTTCAGCAAGGGTGATCGCCCGGGCGACGGCGACCAGGCAGGCGCCGAGCCGCGCGAGGGCCAGCCGGCGGGACAGGGCGGCGGCGGCCAGTAGGAGCGCCGGCGGGCACACCCTGACAGCCTGAATGCCACCCTCGGGGAGCCGACGGCCCCGCACCGGCCGCCGAGGCCCCGAAGGCCCTCCGGCGCTCGTCGAGGTCACCAGGGGGGACCGCGTCGAATCGGTCCACCGCGGCGTGGTCGCGGTGGTCGCCGCGGACGGCGAGCTCATCGCGTCAACGGGCGATGTCGACCAGTTCATCTACCTGCGGTCGAGCGCGAAGCCGTTCCAGCTCGCGCCGTTCGTGGTCTCCGGCCGCTTCGACGAGTACGGGCTGGGCCCCGAGGCGCTGGCGATCATGGCGGCCAGCCACTCCGGCGAGGACCGGCACGTGCGCCTGGTGCAGGAGGTGCTTCGCCGCGGCGGCCTGACGAGCGCCTCGCTCCAGAACCAGGTCCACGCCCCGTACGACTCGGAGACGGCCAACCGGCTCGTGCGCGACGGTGAGAAGCCGACGGTGCTGCGCGGCAACTGCTCCGGAAAGCACGCCGGGATGGTCCTGTTCGCCAAGGCCTCGGGCTGGCCGATCGAGAGCTACTGGCACCCCGATCATCCGGTCCAGCGCCTGGCGCTGGAGACGATCTCGGCGCTCTCCGACGTCCCGATCGAGTCGATCCAGACGGCGGTGGACGGCTGCGGGGTGCTCACCTTCGGGATGCCGCTCCGCGGCCTGGCGGTGGCGTTCGCGCGGTTGGCCGATCCCTCGTCGGTCGCCGATCCGCCGCTCGGGTCGGCGTTGACCCGCATCCGCGACGCGATGATGGCCCACCCCGAGCTCGTCGGCGGGGAGCGGCGCCGGATCGACACCGCGCTCATGCGCGCCTATCCGAAGCGGATCGTCAGCAAGGGCGGCGCCGAGGGCGTCCTGGCGATGGGCCTTCCGCCCGGCGCGCTTCCCGACTCCGGTCGTTTCGGCGACGGCTCGATGGGGATCGCCGTCAAGATCGAGGATGGCAATTTCGCGAGGCGAGCCGGCGACGTGACGTCGATCGCCGTCCTGCGCCAGCTCGGCCTCGTCGGCGACCCGATGCCCGGGCCGCTGGTGGAGTACGCGACCCCGCCGATCGTCGATCCACGGGGCGACCGCTCCGGGGATGTTCGGTCCGTCCTGCGCCTCGCCTAGGCCGGGACGAGCAGCCCGCGAACCGCATCGGCGACGCGCACGAAGATCGGGGCCAGCAGCAGCGCCGGCAGGAAGTTGGCAACGCGGACCGCCTTGAGATCGAGCAGCCGCAGCCCGACGCCGAGCAGGATGATCCCGCCCGCCGAGCTGATGGCCAGGATGGTGGCGGCGTCCATCGCGTCGCTGATGAGGAAGGCCGTCGCCGCGATGCCGCCCTGCACGATCAGCACCGTGAGCGCGGACAGCGCGACACCCGCCCCGAGCGCCGCGGCGAACGCGATGCTCGCGACTCCGTCGAGGAGCGACTTGATCGCCAGCAGCCGGATGTCTCCAGTCAGCCCGTTCTCGAGCGAGCCGAGGATCGTGAGCGGGCCGACGCAGAAGACGAGGCTCGCCGTGACGAACCCCTCCGCGATCCGGCTCGGCCGATCGCCGCGCACCAGCCGACGCTGGAACCAGCCGCCCAGCCATTCGAGGCCGTCGTGCAACCGGAGCAGCTCGCCGACGACGACGCCCGCCAGAATGGCGGCGAGTACGGCGAGGTCGTCGCCCGGCTGCGCCGTCGGATCGGTGAATACGCCGAGCGCCATGCTCACCGCGATGACCACGGTGAAGAAGCCGAGCCCGGTGGTCAGGCTCTCCTGCATGCGGGCCGGCATGCGCGCACCGATGAGCACGCCGATCGCCGTCCCCAGCAGGACGGTCGCCACGTTCAGGAGCGTGCCGGTGAGGAACACCGCCCGTCAGCGGCCGAGCCGGTCGAGCGCCAGGGACTCGACGGTGGAGCCGGCGCTCAGCGTCGGCTCGGGGCCGCCGAGCAGCGTGTAGACAATCCCGCCCACGACGCCGGTGCCGTGGCCGTGGTGTGGCTCGAGCAGGTCCGGCAGCTGGGTGACGGTGCCGTCGGCGGCCATGCACTCCACCGCCGTGTACGCCCGATCCGGTGCTTCGCCCCCCGACAGGCAGGCGCCGAGGCCGGGCACGAAAAAGGCGGCCACGCCGCCTCGTGGCGTCGGGAGCACACCGAGCAGCGTGACCGTGCCTCCCTCAACCAGCTCGACCGTGCCGAGATTGGACGTGAGGCCACCGACCCGACCGCCGAGCAGCCACGTGCGGCCCTCGAGGTCGGAGGTGGCGGCGAAATGCTCGCGCGGCTCGCGCATGGCACCGATCCGCTCCCACGCATCGTCGGCGAGGGCGTAGATGTCGGCGACGACGCCGTCGCCGACGCCTCCCGCGTACAGCACCCGAGACCCGTCCCAGGCCGCGGCTCCGGCCGCCCGGGCCGCCGGCAGGGATGGGCCCGGATGCCAGGCATCATCGCCGTCCGTCAGGACGAGCACGATCTCGGTCGGCCGATTGAAGGCAGGCCCGAGGTAGCCGCCGATGAGCAGCAGCCGATCGCCGTCCGACACGAGGGCGGCATGATGGACCGCCGCCGGGAGGACCGGGCCGTCGCTCCACTCGCCGGTCGATGGATCGAGCACCGCCACGTCGGTGAGTGCCTCGCCGAACGGCGACAGGCCGCCCGCCAGCCAGAACCGTCCTCCGTGTGCCGCCACCGCCATCTCGAGGCGCGCGAAGGGGGCATCCGCCTCGCGCTCCCACGACGCGCTGGCCGTGGATTCGCCGGCCGTGGCCGATGCCGCCGCTGACGGCGCGGCGCTCGCGTTCGCCGACGTCGAGGCCGGCGCCGACGGGCTCGGGTCCGGCACCGGCGACGCGCACGCGACGAGCAGGACCGCGACGGTGATGAGCGGCGCGCGCCGACCCACGGCTGGCATGCGCTGTAGGGTAGCCGCGCGATGCGATGGTGTGCGTTGGCGCTGGCCGTGCTCATCGGCGGCACCGCATGCCAGGTTCGCGAGGAGGATCGGATGCGGTACGTGGCGCTCGGAGACTCGTACACCATCGGCACCTCGGTGAGCGAAGCCGAACGCTGGCCGAACCAGCTGGCCGCTCGGGTCCCGGAGCTGGAGCTGGTCGGCAACCCGGCGGTCAACGGCTACACCTCCTCGGATCTCATCGACCGGGAGCTGCCGTTGCTCGAGGACCTGCGCCCCGAGCTGGTGACGGTGCTGATCGGCGTGAACGACGTGGTGCTGGGGGTGCCGGAGACGGTGTACCGGGCCAATGTGGAGGTCATCCTGGATCGGCTCCTCGGGCTCGTCGGCGCCGAGCGCGTCGCATGTGTGGCGACGCCGGATTACACGCGGACCCCGCGCGGTGCGGACTTCGGCGATCCGGAGCGGCAGCGGGAGGGGATCGTGCGCGTCAACGCCGCGCTGCGCGAGGAATGCGAGGATCGTGGGATGGTCTTCGTCCCCGAGACCTTCGAGATCAGCCTGCTGGCGAGCGACGACCCCGGGCTGGTGGCGAGCGACGGGCTCCACCCGTCGGGCGAGCAGTACCGGCGCTGGGTCGAGGCGATCGAGGCCGTCGTGCGCCGGCTGATCGCCCCCGGCCCGGTCGCGCCGTCGGACTGATCAGCGAAAGGAGCCCATTCGCCCCGAGCCGGTCCAGGATTGCGACCAGGTCGCTCGCGTCGCCGGGGTCCGAGGTCAGCCGCTGCTCGTCCAGGAGGCAGAGCGCCAGCTGCAGCGGCAGGTCGAGCTCTCCCCAGGCCTCCCTGGCACGCCGGTATCGCTGATGGGCGTCCGGGTCCCGCGTGATCGCGGCCAGCCCTGCCTCCATCGTCAGGACCGACGCGTGCGTTGCCCGCCCCCACGGAGCCGGCCTCGAGAGCTCGGCGATGTTCGCTGCCGCCTGTTCCCGGTCGCCCATCCAGAGGGTGATGCGGGTGAGGATCGCCCGCTCGTGGGGATGGATCATCCCCAGCACGCCGGCGATCGCCTCCCGCGCCAGTTCGCGTGCCTCCACCAGGTCGGAGGCGAGGAACGCCGACCACGCTCGCGCCAACCGGAGCTCGGCGACGACCTGGCCATCCGTGTTCGGCGGGATCGGCTCGAATCGGTCGATGGCGTCGAGCGCCCCATCCTCGCCGCGAAGCGCGCGAATCGTTGCGGCGCTGGCCGACAGGAGCATTCGGTACGGCTCGGCGACCCCCTGCTCCTCCAGGTCCGCGACGGTCTCCAGCGCCCAGTCCCAGCTGCCGACCTCGATCGCCGCCGCGCAGGCCAGGTCCGCCAGGGGGACGGCAAAGTCGGTGAGGCCCATCTCGGTCGCCAGGCCGAGGCCCTGGCGCGCCGTCTCGAATGCCGCGACGGGATCGTCGGCCAGGAGGCCCCAGGCCAGGTTGTTCCGCGCGCGGAGCTCCGTTCGGAGCAGGCCGCCCATCTGTGTCTCCGCGATCGCCGCGCGGAGATCGGCGAGGCCGGACTCGTGCTCGCCGAGCGCGATCCGAGCGGTGCCCCTCGTGATCCGGAGGTCCGTGATCACGGCGGTGAGCTTCAGGCGTTCGGCAGCGGCGAGGGCGCGCTCCGCCCATCGGAGCCCTTCTCGGTCATCGCCGAGCACCGAGCGCGCGCGGGCCAGCTGCGCCGCGAGCTCGACACCCGCTGGGTCGGTCTGCCAGCGTCGGACCTCGCGCATCGCCGCCTCCAGCTCGAGGAGCGCGGGCTCGTTGGCCTGTGCGGTCAGCATCACGCTCGCCAGCTGGGCGCGCGCTCGCGCGGCGGCACTGCGGTCACCGGCCTGCTGGTGCAGGTCGATGAGCTCGCGAAGATGCGTCTCCGCGACGTCGAGCCGTCCCGCCGCGCGCGCCGCGTCCGCCGCCTCCACCAGCACGCCGGTTCGCATCGGCTGATCGGCCAGGGCGAGGGCGGTCTCCACCAGGCCGAGCGCGCGCGCCGGCACGTGCAGAGCGCTTGCGCCGCGAGCCGCGCGCCGGAGGGCCGTGACGGCACGGCGTGCAATTCGCTCCGCGTCACGCGACTCCGGCGTGAGCCGGTGAACCTCCACCAGGTGCGCCGCCAGCTGTTCCGGCGCGTCCTCTTCGAGCGACTCGAGGTGGCGCGCGGCGGCCAGGTGAAGCGCCCGGCGGTCGCTCCGCGCAACCGTCCCGTAGGCGACCTCGCGGACGAGGTCCTGGACGAAGCTCACCTGGCCCCTTCCCGGCGAGGAGAGATCCTCGTCGACCGTCAGCATCTCGCGCCGCAGGAGGCCGGCGAGGCGTTCGCGCACCTCGGTCGGATCGCCGCCCACCACCGCGTGGAGGGCCTCGGGTCGGAACCGGTTGCCCAGGACGGCGGCCGCCAGGAGCAGCCGGCGCTCCGCCGGCGGGAGCGCGTCGAGGCGAGCGGCGATCACACCCCGGAGCGAGTCCGGGACTTCTCCCTCCGCTCCCGGCTTGCCCGCCATCGACCTCGCGCCGCCCGGCCGATCGCGGTCCATCAGCATGCGCGCCACTTCGACGGCATAGAGCGGCACACCTCCGGCATCTCGGAGGACCTGCTCCAGCAGGGCCGACGGCATCTCGGGGGCTCGGTCGGCCAGCAGCTCGCGCATCGCCAAGTCGGGCAGGCGCTCGAGAGTGATGGACGTGAAGCTCCCGACCGACGATCCCCAGGTCGGGCGCATGTCCAGCAGCTCCGGTCGCGCAAGTGTCAGCACGAAGATCGGCCGCTTCCGCGTCCACGTGGCCAGGTGCTCGATGAAGTCGAGCAGGCTCGGATCGGCCCATTGGAGATCCTCGAACACCATCACCACCGGGCTGTGCTCAGAGACGCGCTCGAAGAACCGTCTCCAGGCGGCGAACAGCTCGTCCGGGTCGAAGGAATCCGCCGTCTCCGGGAACAGCAGCGCGGACAGGCGTGGCTCGATCCACCGGCGCTCCGTCTCGTCGCGGACCAGCTCCTCGAGCGCCGAGTCGAGCTGCCGCCGCGCGAGCTCGGGGGGAGCCGAGGCGTCGATGTGGGCCCGGCGGCGGACCATCTGGGACACCGCGGAGAAGGCAACACCCTCCCCGAAGGCGAGGGCGCGGCCGTCGTGCCAGGCGATGGCCGTGGGATGCGCGTCCACCCAGTGGTCGAGCTCCCAGGCCAACCGGCTCTTGCCGATGCCGGCAATCCCGGTCAGTGAGACCAGGCGGCCCCGTTTCTCGGCGATCACGGACTGCAGCAGCTCGGTGATCTCGCGGAGCTCGCGGTCGCGCCCGGCGAGCGGGCCCGTATGCGAGGTGCTCCCGACCGTGGCCGCGTCCCGAAGGCTCGTGGCCGCGTAGGCCTCGAGGCGCCCACGCCGCCCCTTGAGCGCCAGGGAGCCGATCCGTGCGAACTCGATCACCGGTGCAGCCGCGTCGCGGGTCGCCCGGTCGACGACGACGCGTCCCGCCGGGGCCCGACCCTGGAGCCGGGCCGCGATATTGATCAGATCACCCGCCACGAGGCCCTGGTCCACCGCCCCGAGCGTGACCGCGGCCTGCCCGGTCGTCACGGCGGCGCGGGCCTGGAGCGGCTGCCCGGATGCCGCGCCCCCGATCCGCTCCACCGCGTAGACGAGCGCCAGGGCCGCACGGACCGCCCGTTCTGCGTCGTCCTCGTGCACGGTCGGCGCCCCCCAAACGGCCATCACGGCGTCGCCGATGAACTTCTCGATCGTGCCGCCGTAGGTCGCTACGATCGAGCGCGCGACCTCGAAGTAGCGGCCCTGCACTGCGCGAATCTCCTCCGGATCCATCGACTCGGCGAGCGGGGTGAACCCGACGAGGTCCACGAACAGCACCGAGACCCGGCGGCGCTCGGCGAGCCCCGCCTGCTCGGGCTTCTCCCGCTCCGCTGGCTGTCGGGACGAGGGCGCCGGAGCCGCATCGGTGACCGCGGTTCCGCACCACGAGCAGAAGCGACCGCCGGGCACGACCTCGGCGCCGCACGAGGGGCAGCGCGCGGCGTCGAAGCGTACGCCACACGTAGCGCAGAAGCGTGCGCCGTCCGGGTTCTCGGCGCCGCAGGACGAGCAGGTCACGCCCGGCGCTCGCCGTCCGCCGGTCGGCACCGTCGCCGCGGAACGCCCTCGCCCGGCGGTGCTACTCCGTCTCCTCTCCCTCTTTGTAGATCATCTGTCCGCACTGGTTGCCGTCCTCGGCCGTCATGATGAACAGCTTCCGAACGGCGAGCGTGCGCTCGTGGTTGATCACGAACGTCCCGATGCGCGCGGCCGTCGCTCCCGGGAAGTTGTCGATCTGGCTCTCGATCCCCTCCACCCCGCCCCGGGTCATCGTCCGGCCGGGCTTGTGGATCGCCCACTCCGCCTCGCGCGAGCTGCTCTTGAAGACGCCGAAGCTGAAGTTGAAGGGAGCCGCGAGGAAGGCACGGACCACCGGATCCTCGCGCGCCTCGTCGGTGAACAGGCTCTCGTCGTTCAGCTTGCGGTAGATGTTGTATCCCTCACCCGGGCCGAACTCGTGCGCGTCTCCCCGAGGGAACTTGTCGTAGAGGTCGTCCTCCCATCCCGGATTGTCGAAGGGATTGCCATCGGTGTTGACCATGCTCGGGGTCCCCGTACGGATCAGGCGATGATAGGTTCGGTCCGGTGCGGTGCATACCCCCACCGCCTGCGGCCTCCACGTCCCGCGCCTGTTAGGATCGGTAGTCCATGAGCCCCTCGAACGCCGATGACCGGCCGATGCGCGTGCGCATGGCGCCCAGCCCGACCGGGCCACTGCACATCGGCACAGCACGCACCAGCCTGTACAACTTCCTGGCGGCACGCCACCAGGGCGGCACGTACGTGCTGCGCATCGAGGACACGGACGACGCCCGCAGCACCGCGGACTTCGAGCGCGACATCATCGACAACCTTCACTGGCTCGGTATCAACTGGGACGAGGGTCCGCAGGTCGCCGGCGGTGAGGACGTCGGCGCGCACGGCCCGTATCGGCAGAGCCAGCGCATGGATCGCTACGCCGCCGAGGCTGGTCGGCTCCTGGCATCCGGCACGGCCTATCGGTGTTGGTGCACGCCAGAGGAGCTGGAGGCCGTGCGGCGGAAGCAGGAGGCGGCGAAGGAGCCGCCGCGCTACAACGGCCGCTGCCTGCGCCTGACCGATGCGCAGCGCGCCGCGTTCGAGGCCGAGGCCCGCCCATCGGTCGTCCGCTTCCGCGTCGAGCCCGAGAGGATCCGTTTCGACGACCTGATCCGCGGCGAGGTCGAGTTCGACAACGCGCTGCTGGGCGACTTCGTGATCGTCCGCAACGACGGCGTGCCGCTCTACCACTTCGTCGTCGTGGTCGACGACGAGGCGATGGAGATCACCCACGTCATCCGCGGCGAGGATCATCTGAGCAACACGCCGAAGCACATCGCCCTCATCCGGGCGCTCGGCTACCGTGAGCCGCGCTTCGGCCACATCCCGCTCATCCTCAACCCCGACCGCACGAAGATCAGCAAGCGAAAGAGCCAGACGGCCATCACCGCCTACCGCGAGGAGGGCTATCTGCCCGAGGCGATGGTGAACTTCATGGCCTTCCTGGGCTGGTCACCGGGTACGGAGGAGGAGATCTTCACGCTCGACGAGCTCGTCGAGCGGTTCGAGCTCTCGAAGGTCCACAAGGGCGGTGCCATCTTCGACCGCGACCGGCTCGACCACCTCAACGGCGTCTACATCCGCTCGCTCTCCGACGAGCAGCTCGCCCTGCGACTGCGCCCCTGGATTCCGGAGGCCGTCGGCGACGCGGACCTGGTCCGCGTCGTACCGCTCATCCGGGAGCGGCTCGTGAAGCTGGCCGACGCACCGGCGCTCATCGGCTTCGTGTGGGAGCCGGACGAGGTGGTGGCCAGCTGGTACGCGCCCGAGCTGCTGCACCCGAAGAAGGGCGGGCCGGGCGAGGCGCGCTCGGCGCTGACCCGCGCCGCCGAGGTGCTCGGGGAGGTCGACGACCTCGACTTTAGCGCGGATCTCGTGGAGCAGCGCTGCCGAGAGGCGGCGGACGCGGCCGGCATGAAGGCCGGAAACTTCTTCACGCCGATGCGGGTGGCGGTCACCGGCCGAACCGTATCGCCGCCGCTGTTCGACTCGCTCGAGCTGCTCGGCCGCGACCGCGCCCTGGCCCGCATCCGCCTGGCGCTCGAGAAGCTGGCGGTGCCGGCATGAGCTTCGACGAGCCGCGCACCGGCGAGCTGGCGCCTCGCCTCGACGCGCTGATCGACGCCGAGCTGCTGGTGCCCATTCGCTCCTCGTCAGGCGAGATGCCGGACCCGTCGCTGCTCGACACCGACGCCTTCCGCCATGGCACCGACGGGGAGGGCGAGCGGTTCATTGCCGCGTTCACCGCGCCCGAGGTGCTCACCGACTTCGGCCCGCCCGGCTCCGACCACGTGCGGATGCCGGCCCGCGACCTCTTCGAGCGCGCCGACGCGGCGCACCAGCGAGTCGTGGTCGATCCGGGAGCGCCGACGCAGGTCGAGATCTCGACCGGCGTGCTGCCGTTCCTCGCCGCGGGCATCGACCCGAACCGCCCGGACGCCATGCGTGCGCGCCGGCCGCTCGGCGAGCTCGGCACCCTCGAGGTGCCGGAGCAGGTCCCCGACCCCTTCGGGCGGGAGCTGCACGCCGCGCTCGACGAGCTGCCCCAGGTCGAGCGTGCCTGGCTGCTCCGTGCCGGCACCGCCTGGACCGCCGGCATCCAGATGGTGCCCGATTCCGTCCTGGGCGACTTCGATGCGGTTCGTAATCGCCTGCACGCGGTGGCCACCGAGCACCTCGGATCCCGCCGGCTGCTCGCGGTCACCGACCTCCGCGCGCCGGCGTTGCGCGAGATCTACGACGCCACAGCGGCCCCATTCTTCGTTCGGCGTGGCAGCCAGAAGGGAATCCTCGGGCGACTGTTCGGGGGTTAGACCGGTGCGGCACGCCCGAGTCGGATTGCGTTCCGCTGCCCGCACATTGTCCAAGTGCAGCCTCGCCGACTCGGATAACGGGCGCCCATGTGCGCATTACCCGGCCGCCAGAGCTCAGCGACGCGCCTTCCACGCTCAGCGCTGGCCCCATCACCTCCTGAGCTCGGACTATTGTGCCGCAAACGGCACGTTGTCCGACTCAGCGCGGTCAGCGGGCGAAGAGTCCGCCGAACAAGCCGCGTCGGCCGTCACGGCACGAGAACGATCCGACCACCCACGTCGCCGGCGCGCAGCCGATCGTGCGCGATCGAGGCACCCTCGAGCGGCAGGAGCTCGACGTTCCATACGAGCCGACCACGTCGCGCGAGCCGCACGACCTCGCGCAGGTCGGCGGGTGAACCCCACGAAACCGTCGTCAGCCACGCCTCGGCCGTCAGCCGGTCCATCCCGAACGGAATCTCGCCGCCGGCTTCGCCCACCAGGAGGATGGCGCCGCCGGGAGTGACGACGTCCGTCGCGTGCGCCAGCGTGCCATCGGTTCCGACGAAGTCGAGCACCACGTCCGGACGCCCTCCCAACCCTTCGATGGTGAGCTCCGGCTCGACCGCCAGCAGCCCGACATCGGCGCCCAGCTCGGCGGCACGTTCGAGCCGGCCGGGGTCGAGCTCGCGAACGCCGACGACGAGCTCGCGGCCGTTCGGCACCGCCAGCCGCAGCAGCTGAAGGGCGAACTGCCCGAGCGCACCAGCGCCGATGACGAGGACGCGGGAACCCGGCCGCAGCCAGGGCAGCGCGCGCCGGATGGCGTTGAACGGTGTGATGCCGGCGTCCGCCAGCGGCGCGGCTCGCGCGGGCTCGAGGTCGCCCAGCGCGACGAGATGCCGCGGATGCGGGACGAGCATCGCCTCGGCGTAGCCGCCATCCGCCTGGAAGCCTGGAGCCAGTGAGTCCGGGCAGCGCTGCTCGTCGCCGCTCCGGCACTGAAGGCACTCGCCGCATCCCCAGCCTCCGAACACCACGACCGGGTCATTGATCTTCAGCCGGGCGCGTCTCAATGGCGTCGACGCCGATGGGGCGACCGCATCGATCCGGCCGGCAACCTCGTGCCCGAGGGTGCGAGGCAGCTCGACCCGCGTCTGGATGCCGTCGACGATGTGCAGGTCCGTGTGGCAGACGCCCGCTCCGGCGACGCGGATCCGGACCTCCGTGCCGAACGGCTCGGGCAGCGGCACGTCCTCGAGGCGCAGCGCCTCGCCGGGGGCGTGGAGGCGAACGGCGCGCATCGGTTCGCCGGCGGGTCAGCCGGGCGCGGCGGCGTCGTTTGCGGGGGCGGGAATCGGCTCCGAGAGGGCGCGCATCGCCTGGTCGACGAGCGCATCGGGCTCGACCGGGTCGATGACCGCGCGGATCGTGCCATCGGCATCCACCGCCAGGGCCAGCGGCTTCGCGACGTTCACGTTCGCGCCATCGGCCACCGTCTCGACGCCGAGCACGTTCACCGCGCTGCGACGCTCGTCGCTGAGCAGGAGGAACGGAAGCGCGAGCTTGGCGGCGAACGCCTGCTGCTGCTGCTCGGAGTCCGCGCTGATCCCGGCGACGGCAATGCCGGCCTCGCGAAGGCGATCGTGGCCGGCGACGAGGGCCTCCATCGCTTTGACGCCTCGCCGACGGGCGGCGGCGGTCATGGTGGGGGCGCCGAAGAAGACGAGCAGCGCGGGCTGCTTTGTGACGAAGCTGCGGAGGTTGAGGAGATAGCCGTCGGTCGCGCGCAGGCCGACCGAGGGCAACGCGTCACCGACCTTGACCTTCAGGCTCATGGGCCGATTGTAGCCGCGCCCAAGGCCCGCGCCGCCGGCGGCTCGCGGATCGGTATCGTGTGCGGGATGGACGACTCGCTGCCCTCCGAGGCGCGGACCGCGGTCCTGGAGTGGTTCGACTCGAGGGGTCGCGCCCTGCCGTTCCGCGCCTCGAGCGATCCGTACGGCGTCCTCGTCTCGGAGGTGATGGCGCAGCAGACCCAGATCTCGCGGGTCGCGGACAAGTGGGCGGCGTTCATGGATGCCTTCCCGTCGGTGCGGGTCCTGGCCGTGGCTCCGCCGGCGGACGTCCTGCGAGCCTGGCGCGGCCTCGGATACAACCGGCGTGCGCTGAACCTGCAGCGCGCGGCCCGCGCGATCGTCGCCGACCACAACGGCATGGTTCCGTCCGCGCTCGCCGACCTGGAGCGGCTGCCCGGCGTCGGCCGGTACACCGCTCGAGCGGTGGCGTGCCTCGCCTTCGGCCGGCCGGTCGGCGCGGTCGACACCAACGTCCGGCGCGTGCTCCAGCGCGTGATCGCCGCCGATGAGCCGATGCCGCCGGCACGCCTGCAGTCCGCCGCCGACGGCGCGGTGCCCGCGGAGCGGCCCGCCGACTGGACTCATGCACTGATGGACATCGGCGCCACCGTATGTCGTCCCACTTCGCCACGCTGCGCGGAGTGCCCGCTCCGTCCGTGGTGCGCGTTCGCCGCGCATGGCGCCTCGTTGCCGGCCAGGAGGAGGGCACGGGACGTCCAGCCGTTCGAGACGACGACCCGCTGGGTCCGCGGGCGGATCGTCGACCTCCTGCGCGATGCCCCTCCCGGCGATTGGACGCGCCTCGACGGCCAGATCGGGAGCCACGACGTGGTCGCCGTCGAGGGGGCAATCGCAGGGCTCGAGCTGGACGGCCTCCTGGAGCGCCACCGCGACGACCCTCAGCTGCTTCGCCTCGGACGCTGACGCTGCGGGCGGCCTAGCGCGATTCCTCGGGGAAGACCACGCAGCAGAAGCCCGGCTGCCGATCCAGGACGGGCCGCGTGCCGGTCGCGCCGACACCGGCCACGATCCCGTCGGCCAGCGCCAGGTTCGTGCCGCACACGAGTGTTCGATGCGCCTCCGCGAGGGTGTCGAACGGGCAGTTGCGGAGCCGGATCGTCCCGTGCGTGTCGGTGACCGGCTCGTACCCGCCCTGCTCCAATGCCCGAAGCAGGCGCGCCCGGCCCGAGCCCCGGCCGGCGCCCCGAGCCAGTTCCCGGCCCATCTGCCGCGCCGCCTCGGACAGCTCCGGCGGCGGACCGCCGTCGCCAAGCCGCTCGAGGGCCGATGCGAAGAGGGTGGCCGCGCGTTCATATCGCCGCTCCGGGACGGTCACGCTGAACTCGCGCTCGGACCGACGGTAGACGCGAGCCGGGCGGCCGGCGCCTGGACCGACCCGTCCGCTGAGCCGACGATAGGACGCTTCCAGCAGCCCGGCGTCGACGAGCTTCTCGAGGTGGAATGCGGCCAGCCCGCGAGAGACGCCCACGCCGGCGGCAGCCGCCTCGCGCCCGACGGCATCCGGCTGCCCGATCACCCAGTCATACAGCCTTCGGCGCACCGAGTCGTCCAGGAGGCGGAGTGCGGCGAGGTCGCGGGATCGGGGGTTCGAGTGCATCGCGCGAGCGACTCTATCACATGCCGATCCTATCGATACAGTTGACACCCGACGGCTGCCGGTGTATCACTAACGAATGTTGGTGATACAGGCGCTGAAGGGGTTCCGGCGATTGCCTGCCCTCATGGTCGCGGGGCTTCTGGCGATGGCCATCGGCGGCCTGATGGACGTGGCGGTCCACGTCGCCCCAGCGACCCACGACCACGACGCGGTCGGTGCCTCCGAGCACCTTGCGCATGTCGTGGGAATCGCCGGCATGTCCCTCGTCCTGGCGGGTCTCGTCATGCACGGCGCCCGCCGCCATCACCGCCCGCGCGCGGCCCTCCATGGAGGTCTCGACACCAATGCCCATCGGTGATTTCGTCAATCTCATTCCGGCGCCGGTCTTCCTGCTCATCCACCTCACCGCCTTCGCCATCGGCGCCTACTTCGCGTGGCGCAGCTTCGAGGCTGACGCCGGGCTGCTTGGGTGGGGATTCGCCCTCTTCGCGGCGGCCGAGCTCAGCTACATGACCTACCACCTCGACTGGACGGTCTTCCTCTTCGCGCACACGATCAGCGAGGTCCTGGACCTGCTGGCCTTCATCCTCGTGTTCGCGGCTGTGACCCGCGGCGTCACTGCCTCGCTGCGGCAGGCCGACAGGCGGGCCTGATGACACGCCGCCTCATCGGGATCGCGGGCACCTGGCTCGCGATCGGCGTGCTCCTGGCGGCCTGCGCACCGCGGGCCGCCGCCGAGCCGGTCGCCACCGACCAGGTGAACCTGCCTCCCTCGTACAGGTTCGAGCCCGCGGCGATCACGGTGCCGGACGGCACGACCGTCACCTGGACCAACAACGACAACTTCACGCACAACGTGCGGCTGATCGATGACGGCGGCGAGATTCTCGCCCTGCCTCCGGGTGAGAGCGTGAGCTTCACGTTCACCGGACCCGGCGAGCACCGTTACGACTGCTCCTTCCATCCCAACGACATGACTGGCGTGGTCGTCGTCAGCGAGAGCTGACTGCCCGCCGTCTGAGAGGAACGAACCAATGACCCGCATCCGCGCCTTCCAGCCGATCACGCGACTGGGGTTGATCCTCGCCTTCGCCCTGGCGATGAGCGGCATCGCGATCGCCCTGGCTCCCGGGGCCCAGCATCACGACGCTGTGAACGCGGCTTCCCGTGCCAGCCGCGCGACACTCCACGACGCGATGCGCGTCCTCTGGGAGGACCACATCGTCTGGACCCGGATGGCGATCATCGGCATCGTCGACGATCGGCCCGACCAGTCGTTCGCCGTCGAGCGGCTCCTGCGGAACCAGGACGACATCGGCGACGCCGTCAAGCCCTTCTACGGTGAGGGCGCTGGGGAGGCGCTGAGCGCACTCCTGCGCCAGCACATCGTGGGCGCGGCGGACCTGCTGGCGGCCGCCAAGACCGGCGTCGGGTTCGAGGCTGCACGCGCGGCGTGGTACGCAAACGGCGACGAGATCGGTGCCTTCCTGGCCGAAGCCAACCCACGAAACTGGGATCGCGTCGAGATGCAGCGGATGATGCGTGACCACCTGGACCTGACCCTCACCGAGGCCGTGGCGCGGCTCGAAGGCGACTTCCCCGCCGATGTCGCAGCCTACGACGAGATCCACATCCAGATCCTCCACATGGCCGACATGCTGAGCGACGGGATCGTTGCCCAGTTCCCCGGCCGCTTCAGCCGCTGACGGCGTGGACCCGCGGATGAACACGCACGACACCGTCGTCATTGCCGGGGGTGGCCTGGCCGGAGCCACCGCCGCCTTCGCCCTCCGCGATCAGGGCTTCCAGAACCGCGTCGTCTTGGTCAGCGAGGAGGCGGAGACACCCTATGAGCGGCCGCCGCTCTCGAAGGGCTACCTTCGGGGCGAGAAACCGCTGGAGGACACGTTCGTTCGGCCACCGAGCGACTACGAGACGCAGGGCATCGAGCTGCTGCGGTCGAGTCTGGCGGTGGCGCTCGACCCGGCGACCCGGCAGCTCCACCTTGCGGACGGGACGAACCTGCCGTACGACGCCCTCCTGATCGCCACGGGCGCCGCACCCCGTCATCTGAGCTCGACCCGGACTCACCTCGACGGCATCCACTACCTGCGCAACCTGACCGATGCGGACGCGCTGCGTGCCGCCGCGGCCGAGGCCACCCGAATCGCGGTCATCGGCGGTGGCTGGATCGGCAGCGAGGTCGCCGCCTCGCTGCGCCAGCTCGGCAACGACGTCACCCTGGTCTCGAACCTGCCGCGCCCGCTGGAGCGGGTCCTGGGCCGCGAGGTCGCCGACGTGTATCGCGAGGTGCACGAGGCACGTGGCGTGCGGCTGGTCCACGGCCACGTGGCAGCCGTCGAAGGGGGCAGGCGCGTGGAAGGGCTGCGCCTGAGCGACGGTCAGCGGATCACGACCGACCTCGTGGTCGCCGGTGTCGGCGCCGCCCCGCGGATCAAGCTTGCCACCCGCGGCGGGCTGGAGACGCGCGACGGCGCGATCGTGACCGACGAGTTCCTCCGAACCTCCGTGCCGAACATCTATGCCGCGGGGGACGTGGCATCGGCCTGGCATCCTCGCTATCGCCGCCACCTGCGCGTCGAGCACTGGGACAACGCCATCCGCCAAGGTAGGGCAGCCGCGGCCAACATCCTCGGCGCAGATGAGGCGCACGTCAGGACCCCATACTTCTACTCCGACCAGTTCGAGCTCGGCATGGAATACCGCGGCTACGCGCCGGATTGGGGCAGGGTCGTGATCCGCGGAGACGTCGCGGCGCGCGAGTTCCACGCGTTCTGGATCGCCGACTCACGGGTCATCGCCGCCATGAACGTCAACCTCTGGGAGGACGGACCCCAGCTGCGTCGCCTGGTCGAGTCCGAGGCGCCGGTGGACCTGTCCCGTCTGTCGGATCCGAGCGTCTCGCTCGCGGAGGCGGCCTAGCACCTGCTCCGGCCGCGGGGCTCTTCCGACCGGCTTCCGGGCGGGCCGAGCAGCGCGGCGAGTGCGCTACCGTTGCAGGCCATGAGCTATCGATTGCTGTGCCTGGACGCCGGCTTCACGCTGCTCTCGCCGCGTCGGACCCTGGCCGAGGCCCTTGCCGGCGTGCTCGCCGATGACGGCCACGCGATCACCGAGGATCACATGCGGGCGGCCTGGGAGGAGGCGGACCGGTGGTTCTGGGACGAGTACCACCGCCCCGGCAACGACACGTGGACTGACGACGGCCGGATCGAGGAGTACTGGCGCCGCTACCACGGCGTCATGCTCGAGCGATTGGGTCTCGAGGCGCACCGCGAGATGCTGGACCGCATCCTGGCCAGCCAGTTCGCAGCCGACTCGTGGGAGCCGTACGCCGACGTCGAGCCGATGCTGGCCGCGACCCGCGAGATCGACGGCGTCCGCATCGGCATCGTCAGCGACTGGGGATCGAACCTGCGGCGCATCGTCGGCGAGCTCGGCCTCGATCGATACCTCGACTTCGTCCTTCCCTCCGGCCAGGTCGGCGTCGCCAAGCCGAACCCGGCGTTCTTCCGCATGGCGCTCGAGGCGGCGGGCGTGCAGCCCCCAGAGGCGCTCATGGTCGGAGACTCCTACCGGGCGGACGTCCGCGGCGCCTGGTCGGCAGGCATGGACGCGGTGTGGCTCGACCGGCGCGAGGGGGTCAGCATCACGCCCAGCAACGAGCCGATCCCCACCGACGTCCGCCGGATCCACGGTCTCGACGAGCTGCCGGCGATCGTGGCGGCCGGCGGCCCGCTGCCGCGCGGCGCCGCCGCGGCCTGAGATCCATGGAGGTGCCGGTCGCTTCGCCCGACGGGATCGTCGTCGACAAGTTCGGCGGCTCGGTGCTCCGACGCCCCGAGGACATCGCCGCGGCGGTGGATGTGATCGCCCGCCAACGCGCGGCCGGCCTGCGGCCGGTGGTGGTCGTCAGCGCCTTCGAGGGCGTGACGGACACGATCCTCGGCGCAGCTCGGGTGCTGCTGCCGGACGGCGGCGCGTCGCTGCGTGAGAGCGGGCACGCCGCAGACTCGAGCCTGGCGCGCGAGACGGACCGCGCCCTGGCCACCGGCGAGGCGCTCTCGGCGGCCCTGTTCGCGGTCGGGCTGCAGGCGCGGCACATCCCGGCGCGGTCCTTCTCCGGCGCCGAGGCGGGCATCCGAACCGCGGCCGCGCACCTCGGCGCGGAGGTCCGGCGCGTCCTCTCGCGCCCACTGCGCGCCGCCATCGGCGAGGGGTACGTGCCGGTGGTGGCGGGCTTCCAGGGGATCGGCACGCACGGTGAGCTGACCACGCTCGGCCGCGGCGGGACCGACCTGTCGGCCGTGGCGCTGGCGGTCGCCCTGCGCGCCCTGCGCTGCGAGCTCTTCAAGGACGTGGGCGGCGTGCTCGAGGCGGACCCGCACCTCGTGCCGGGAGCGCGCTTCCTCCCGGCCGTCGACGCGCTGCAGCTGGAGCTGCTTGCCGAGATGGGAGCGGAGGTCGTCCACCCGGTCGCGGTGCGGCGCGCCCGCCGCGGCCGCCTCAGGCTGGTGGTCCGAGCCCTGGACGACGAGGCCCCGCAGACGGTCGTGCGCCCCGCGTCCGGCGAGGAGGACGGCGTGCTGATGCTGGCCGTGGACCGCAAGGAGCGAATGGCGCGGATCAGCCTGGTCGGTCCCGCGGCTATGATGCCCGAGGTGCTGCCGCTCCCGGCCCACGGAGAGGGCGCCTTCGACGAGGGGGGCATGCGCGTGGTGTGGGCGGAGGTGCCCGTGGCGTCGGCGGCATCGGCCGCGCAGGCAGTGCACGCCAGCTTCATGAGCCGCCCGCCGGGCTAGAGGCGCGTCGACTCGTCGTCGGGGGACCTGCAGTCACCGCCGGCCGCGGGCGCGGCAACCATCCCGCGGGCGAGGAAGAAATGGGTCACCACCGCCTGGTCGCGCACCAGGACGAGAAGCGTGCGGTCGCCATTCGGATCGCCGCCGATGACGCCCCACTCGAAGCCGAGCAGATCGTCCACCTCATCCATGCTGACCGATGACGGAAAGACGCAGACGCGATCCCACTCGAACGGGGTGACATCCGCGAGCAGCGGGTCTCCGCTTCCCGCGGCCAGCCGGATGTCATCGGCCAGCTCGATGTTCGGGAATCCCTGCGTCGCACGGGCCGCGATGCCCAACACGGTGATCAGCAGCGCTCCGATGACGAGCGGTCCGAACACCCACGCCAGCGGGAACCGCGGCCCCCGGCCATAGTCATCCCGCGAGAACATCGCTCGCCCCCTCCCGGCCATGCTCCGGGTCATCCGTGACGACCGCTTCGTGGTCTGCCGTTGCACCCGGGCGCAGCTGGAGGAGCACTGCCGCCGCCAGGATGAGCCCGCCGCCGACCAGCTGGATCGGAGCCGGTTGCTCGGCCAGCAGGAGCGCGGCCAGGCCCACGCCGACGACCGGCTCCAGGGTCGCGACGATCGCCGCCTTCGACGGGCCCAGGCGCCGGATCCCCGTGATGAAGGCCAGCGTCGGCACTCCGGCGCCGATGACCCCGGCCAACACGACGGGCACGATGGACGCCGCGCTTGCCAGCGGCGACCCGAGCGTGCCGGCGGTACCGAGTCCGACTCCCAGCAGCACGTACAGCATCGCCGCCCCGGCCATCGTGATGGTGGCGGCCTGCGGACCGGGCACGTGGGCGAATCCGTGCCGCGCGGCGAGGACGTAGAACATTTGGCTCAGGCCCGCCAGGAAGGCGAGACCGATGCCCAGCGGGTCGATCCGGCCCAGCGAGCCGGCTCCGGCCATGACGAGCACCATGCCACCCAGCGAGATGCCCAGAGCGACCCAGCGGGTCCGGTCGAGCCGCTCCCCGAACCACAGCGTCGATGCCAGCGCCACGCCGGCCGGATACAGGTAGAACACCAGCAGGGTGAGCGCGATGGTGATGCGCTCGAAGGCGATGAAGGCCGCGAGGTTCAGGACCATGTTCGCCACCACGGCGGCACCGAGGAACCAGCGGTCCCGAACGGGGAGGGAGCGCAGCGATCGCGGTCGGACGCCGGCGAGTGCGAAGCGCAGCGCGATGAACACTCCGACGACGCAAGCCCCCAGCGCAGCGCGCCATGTCACGAGCGTGAGGGAGTCGACGCCGGCATCGCCCGCGAATCGGCTCAGCGGGCCCAGGGTCCCGAAGCAGGCGGCGGCCAGCGCGACCAGGCCCGCGCCGACCAGGTCAGCTCGTGGCTGCTCCCGCCGCCCGCTCATCGGCCGGCGAGCGCCGGATCGGCTTCCGCCGCAGCCAGCTCATCGGTCAGGCGGTGTCGATCGGCCTCCAGGGTGTCCACGCGGTCGCGAAGCTGGTTGTGCCGTTCCACCAGCTCGCGGACCAGGGTCGCATCGGCGTAGACGGACGGATCGGCCAGTCGTTCGGTGATCTCCGCGAGCGCTCGCTGCGCCGTCGCAGACTCCCCCTCTGCATCTGACAGCGACGCGCGCAGCTTGCGCGTGCGCCGATGCCGCGCGTTGCGTTCCTCCGCCTCGCGCCGCCTGCGGTTCGCGGCGTCCCGCGCCGACTCCCGTGGCTTCGGCGGCTCGGCCACCACCCCGCGCGGGGTGGAGCGGCCTCCCTCGACGGCGCCGCGAGCCTCGATGTCGACCCCGCGTTTCGCCGCGTAGTACTCGAAGTCGCCCGGATACATGGTCGCCTGGCCGTCGTTGACCTCGATGATCGTGTTGGCGACCGACCGAATCAGGTAGCGGTCGTGGGTGATGAGCACGATCGTGCCGCTGAACGCGTTCAGCGCGTCCTCCAGCACGTCGCGCGACTGGATGTCGAGGTGGTTGGTCGGCTCGTCGAGGCAGAGCAGGTTGGCCGGATCGGCCAGCAGCTTTGCCAGCGCCAGCCGGGTCTGCTCGCCACCGGAGAGGACGCCGACCTTCTTGTCCACCGCGGACCCGGAGAACAGGAACGCGCCGAGCAGCCCGCGCATCTCGGCGGTGGCCATCATCGGCGCAGCGTCGTTGAGCTCCTCGAACACGGTGTTCGTGGGGGTGAGCGCCTCGATCTGGTGCTGCGCGAAATACGCGACCCGCACGTTCGAGCCCAGCTCCCGGGTTCCGCCCTCGATGTCGAGCACGCCGGCCAGGATCTTGAGCAGGGTCGACTTGCCGGCGCCGTTCGGGCCGATGAGCGCCACCTTCTGGCCGCGCTCCAGCTGGAGGTCCAGGTTCCCTCGGTAGACGACGGTCTCGCCGTAGCGCTTCGCGACGTGCGTCAGCGTGATCACCGTGCGGCCCGAGCGCGGCGGCTCCGGAAAGCGGAACCTCACGCTCTTCGCGCGCCGCTGCGGCTGGGCCACTCGATCAAGTCTCTCGAGCGACTTGATCCGCGACTGGACCTGTCTGGCCTTCGACGCCTTGTACCGGAAGCGCTCGATGAACGCCTCGGTGTGAGCGATCTTGCGCTGCTGGCTCTTCGCCGCCGCCTCCAGCTGCGCCATCCGCTCCGATCGCTGCTCGACGAAGTCGGCGTAGTCACCGACATACTCTGAGGCTCGGCCGTCGTGAAGCTCGACCACCCGGTTGGCGACCTCGTTGATGAAGTCGCGATCGTGGCTGACGAGGACGATCGCCCCCGCGTACTGGGCCAGGAAGCCCTGCAGCCACTCGACGGATGCAAGGTCGAGGTGGTTGGTCGGCTCGTCGAGCAGCAGCACGTCCGGGTTCTGGAGGAGGAGCCGCGCCAGCGCCACGCGCATCATCCAGCCACCGGAAAATTCGCCGATGTCTCGGGTCATGTCGGCGTCCGCGAAACCGAGGCCGGCCAAAATGCGCCGCGCCTCGGCCTCGAGTCCGTAGCCGCCCATCGCCTCGAACCGGTGCTGGAGCCGCCCGTACTCGTCCATCAGCTCGGCCAGCTCCTCGTCGTCCTCCGCCTCCTCCAGCTCCTGCTCGATGTGCCGCATGCGACGGCCGATGCCGCTCACCTCGCCGGCGCCGGCGAGCACTTCGGCCAGGACCGACCGACCGCGGGTCTGGGCGATCTCCTGGCGGAGATAGCCGATGACGGTTTCCCGGGCCCGCGTGATCGTGCCCTCGTCCGCCGTCTGGTCACCGGTGATCAGCTCGAGCAGCGTCGTCTTGCCCGCCCCGTTCGGACCGACGATCGCGAGCCGACGGCCCGCGCTGATCTGCAGGCCGACGTCGCTGAAGAGGTGCTGGGCCGCGTGGCTCTTCGACACGCCGCTGATCGTCACAAGGCTCATGGGGCGAGATGCATGGTAGCCACTCAGGCGATTGGCCTCGAAACGCGCTCGTTGCTGACCGCCCTGCGGTCAATCGGCGAGGAGCTTCGCCCCGGCGGTGTCGAAGCGCAGTCGCGTCGCCATGCCCGACACACCCGCGGCGTTCCAGGCCTTCTCCACCGCATGGGCGCCGGCGGGCGAGTCGCAGATCGCCAGCACGGTCGGGCCGGCGCCGGACAGGCAGGCACCGGCCGCACCCCGCTCATAGGCCGTCTCGATCAGCTCACGCGCCCCGGGCAGCATCGGGAGCCGATAGGGTTGATGGAGCTCGTCGGCCATGGCCGCCCGCAGCAGTCCGGCGTCCGAGGTCATGATCGCCGTCGCCAGCAGCGCCGAGCGGCCCGCCTGGCGCGCGGCGGAGGCATGCGAGACGCTGTCGGGAAGCGCCTTCCGCATGTCCACCGTGCGACTCTCACGCTGCGGGATGAACGCGACCGGGATCCATGCCTCCGGGACGCGAAACCGACGGAGCGCCACCCGTCCATCGGTCTCCGTGAGCGCGAGCGTGAATCCGCCGTACAGGGCGGCGGCGACGTTGTCGGGGTGTCCCTCCAGGCTCGACGCGAGCTCGAGGAGCTCGTCGGCCTCCACCTGGCGTCGGCCGACGGCGGCACCCAGGACCACGCCGGCCACGATCGCGGCAGCGCTCGATCCGAGCCCGCGGGCCGATGGGATCATGCTGGACACCTCGAGCCGCCACGAGGCGGCTCCGGGCGCCGTCGAAACCCGCAGGCCTTCGCGGAAGGCGCGGATCAACAGGTTGTCGTCGGCAACCTCGTCGTCGCGCGGGGCGCCCTCCCCGCGGGCGTTCAGGGTGATGCCCGCCTCGTTGCCGTGCCAGAGCTCCGCTCGCAGCTTCAGCGAGAGGGCGGCCGCGAAGCAGTCGAACCCGCTGCCGAGGTTGGCGCTCGAGGCCGGAACGTCGACGCTGGCGATGGGCGGCATGCGGGCCGAGTATAGGGTCGCGCATACGTCATCCGGCCGCGCACGGCCACCGCCAACGTCGGAGGAGCGGCTGCGACGTCCCGCGGTGGGAGTCGCGCCCGGCGGCACCCACACTCGGAGGCATGAACCGCGCCGCACTCGTCACCGACGACGCGCCCCCCGCGGCCCGCCTCGCCGGCGCCGAAACTGCCCTGCGCGACGATCCCGTCGTGTGGCTGAGCTCGGTCCAGCGAGATGGCCGGCCGCACGTGGTGCCGGTCTGGTTCCACTGGGACGGCGAGCAGATCGTTGCCTTCTCGAAGCCGCACGCCCGCAAGGTCGACAACCTGCGTGACCAGCCGCGCG
This sequence comes from Candidatus Limnocylindria bacterium, assembly GCA_036380455.1. Classification (GTDB taxonomy): domain Bacteria; phylum Chloroflexota; class Limnocylindria; order QHBO01; family QHBO01; genus JACDBZ01. The sequence continues at coordinate 38,722 of DASVEQ010000072.1, forward strand.
TGATGCTGGCGGTCGGGACACCGGGGCCGGCCTTCGAGGTCGAGCTCATCGAGGCCACCGCGGAGCTCCCGGACCGACCGGCTGCCGAGCTGATGCCGGAGGGGTTCGGTGCGAAGTACCGCGAGCTCCTGCGGCGGGCCGGCCTTTCGGTCCAGCGCTTCGCGGAGGTGTACTCGCAGCCCATCGTCCTGCGGCCGACGCGCTTCCTCGGCTACGGCGGACGTGGATGGCAAGGCTCGGGCGCCCTGGCCACCTGAGCGGCGGGTGGTCGCCCTCCGTCAGCCGATTGGCCGCGCGCCCTCGACGGCCTGGATGAGATCGTCGTAGCCGAAGGGCTTGGCGATGAAGGCGGCGGCCGCGATCTCGCCGGCCCAACGCGCGGCGTCGCGTGCCGCGGTCATCACCACGATCGGGGTGCCGTGACCCCGGCGGCGCAGCTCGGCGGCGAATCCCCAGCCGTCCAGGACCGGCATGCGCATGTCGAGCAGGATGAGATCGGGCGGGTCGCGCTCGACGGCCGCGAGGGCCTCGGCACCGTTCATCGCCTCCGCGACCGAGTAGCCCTCGATTTCGAGCATGGCGGACACGGTCGCGCGGATGTCCGGCTCGTCGTCGACCACCAGGACGCGGACCTCAGGCATCGGCCACCGCCTCGCTCGCGATCGGAGGCGACCAGGTCCGCTCGGTGGCGCTCGCGTCGTCGACCGGCGATCCATCGTCCAGGGGCAGGCTGATCACGAACGTGCTGCCCCCGCCGGGGGTCGCCTCGTGCCAGATGCGCCCGCCGTGTGCTTCCACGATGCGGCGGCAAATGAAGAGGCCCAGCCCGAGGCCGGTGTCCGTCACGTTCTGCACGTTCGAGGCGCGGAAGAATCGCTCGAAGATGCGTTCGCGCTCGGCCTGTGGGATGCCGACTCCATGGTCGATCACCGCGATGCGCGCCGCCCCTTCGGCCACCCCGATGACGATCTCCGGGCCCTCGGCGTCCGGCCCGTACTTCCGTGCATTCTCGACGAGATTCTCGACGACCTGCTCGATGCGAGGGCGATCCACCGGACCGATGAGTGGACGACCCGGCCCGGTGACACGGACCGTCGCCCCCTGCTCGGCGTGTCGCTCCCGGACGGACTCGACGATCTGGCACAGGTCGGCCGGTTCGAGGTCCATGACCACGCGTCCCTGCTCGAGCCGCTGCGCGTCGAGGAGCTCGCTCACCAGGTCACGGAGCCGGCGAGCCTCCCGCACGATGCGCGCGACGCTGGCCGGATCGACGGGCGCGGTCGGGTCGCGCTGAAGGCGGCGCTCCAGGAGCTCGGACTGGCCGAGCACCACCGTGAGCGGCGTCCGCAGATCGTGGGCGGCCGCTGACAGGAACTCCTCCTTGAGCCGGGCGGCGTCCTCCCGGGCGCGCAGCTCGCCGGCATGCGCCGTCAGCGTGCGGGACTCGATGATCACCGCCGCCTGGTCGGCCAGCAGCTCGAGCAGCCAGAGGTCATCCTCCACGAAGATCGGCGACCGGGCGGCGTACACCGTCAGCACGCCCATGCGGCGATCCTCGTTGGTGATCGGCGCCGCGATCACCGTGCGGGCGTTGGCGGCCTCGTATCGCTCCGCCTCACCGGGGTCATCGCGCCTGGCGTCGAGGGCCACCAGCCGCCGACGCTCGGTGAACGCGCGACCGGCGATGAATTGGTCGCTCGGGTACTCGAACCACTCGCCGTCCGCGGACACGTACCGCAGAACGTCGCCCTCCCCGTCTGCCAGGCCGATGGAGGCGCCCGTCGCGCCGAAGGCCGCAGCCGCCGCGCTCTGCAGCTCCAGGATCGCCAGCCGCTCATCGGTGACGCCGGCGAGGTGGGCCGATCGCTCGAGGAAGCCGCGCAGATCCGGCTCCCTCCATGCCCGGCGAATCCAGGCCGGCGGCGCGAAGCCGAGGAAGAACGAGAGCACGGCCGCCAGAGCGACGAGCTGCGCGACGAGACCGAGGGCCGGTGCCACCGCGGGGAAGAGGGCGCCGATGAAGATCGCGACGATGGCGCCGATGAACAGCCCGGCACCGATCGCGACGGCCGTCATGCGGCGACGGGTGATGCCGTGTGTCCGGAGCGCAGCGTTGGCGAAGGCCACCGCCGCATATCCGCCGACCGCCACGAAGAAGCCGATGGTGACGAGCTCGACGAGCGCTGCCATCGGCTCGAACGCGACGATCGCCAGAGTGCTCACGCCCACGAATGCTGCCGCGCCCGCAGCCTGCACCCAGCGCGGTGTACCGCTGAAGTCGTCGACCAGGCGGAGCATGGCGAAGGGAGCCACGTTGAGGAGGATCAGCGACAGGCTGGTGGTGATCGGGTTGCCGGCCAGGCCCAGAAGCGCCGTCACGCGCGCGATGGCGACGATGCTGGCGATCGATCCGAACAGGAGGGCAGTGTCGAGGCTGGCACGGCTCGGGCTGCGCACGGCATGGCGGAGCACGACCAGGAAGAGGCCGACGAACAGGACCTGGTTGATGAGGCTGATCAGCTCGAGCGCAGTCATCCCGGGCACATGCGTACGTGCGCCTTACACCAGCACGCGGCGTGCCAGCTTGGCGAGCAAGCGCCTGGTCATCACCCCAGGCCCAGCACCGCGCGCGCCACGACGAAATAGACGATCAGCCCGGACGCATCGACCAGCGTGGTGATGAACGGGGCGCTCATCACCGCCGGATCCACACCGACGCGCCGTGCGACGAGTGGGAGCAGTGCCCCGATGAACGCGGCCAGCGTGCAGACGACGACCAGCGTGACGCTGACGACGGTGCCGATGCCGCGGCCCGCGAACACGGTCGCCGGGATGAACGCGATCAGCGCGAGCATCGCGCCCAGCAGGAGGCCGACGCGGGCCTCACGGAGGATGACGAAGCCAAGGTCTCCCATCCGGACCTCGCCGACCGCCATCGCGCGCGTCACGGTGGTGGCGGCCTGCGCCCCGGTGTTGCCGCCGGTGCCGATCACCAGCGGGATGAACAGTGCGAGCGACACCACTTCCGCCAGCGTCCGCTCGAACACCTGGAGCACGTTGACGGTCAGCGTTGCCGCCACGATCAGCAGGAGCAGCCATACCACCCGGGATCGAGCGATCTGCAGGACCGACGTCGCCAGGTACGGGCGGCCGAGGGGCTCCGCGCCACCGGCACGGGCGACGTCCTCCGTCTCCTCTTCCTCCAGGACCTCCATCGCGTCGTCGACGGTGACGATGCCGACCAGCCGATCCTCGCTGTCGACGATGGGCAGGGCCAGCAGGTCGGCCTCGCGCATGAGGCGGGCGACCTCTTCCTGGTCGGTGTCGACCCGCGCCGAGTACACGTCGGCGTCCATGAGGTCGCCGACGGTCGTCTCGGGATCGGCGAGGACGAGATCCCGAAGCCCCAGCGCGCCGATCAGCCGCCGGCGCCCGTCGGTCACCGGGAGCGCGTAGATCGTCTCCGCCGATCTGCCAATGCGCCGGAGCCGCTCGAGCGCCTGTGCCGCGGTGAGCCCGGCCGGGAGGCTTGCGACTTCCGGGGACATGAGGCGGCCGGCCGAGTCCTCGGGATAGCCGAGCAGCGTGGACGTCAGCTGACGTTCGGCGGGTGAGAGGCCGGCCAGCAGCTGGCGCGCGACCGTTGCCGGCATCTCCTCGGTCAGCCGTGCCCGGTCGTCGGGATCCATCTCCTCGAAGAGCTGCCGAACGTTCGCGTCCCGCAGCCCGTCGAGCAGCTCCTGCTGGACGGAGGGGTCGAGCAGCTCGAAGACCTCGAGCGCGCGGTCCCTGGCGAGGAGCCGGAAGGGCACGGCACGGCGCTCGCGGGGCAGGCGGGCGAGCTCCTCGGCGATCTCAACCGGGTCGGCCTGGGCGAGCCACCGGTCCATGAGGTCGAGGTCCTGGCCGAGGAGGATGTCCTCCACCTCGACGACCGGAACCGCGTCGGGCGTGCCGGTGAGGGTGGGTCTGGTCACCCGGCGAGAATAGCCCCGCGAACACGGAAAAACGCGCCCGTGCCGCGAGGCACGGGCGCGCGTGGTGGGCGATTGGTCAGGCGGCGGTGCCCGCCCGGCGAGGCCGGAGCAAACGGAACGGCCACGCCGGTGGGCGGCGGGCGGGTTCCGTCTTTCGGCGCCCGTGCGCATCGCGCCGGCGGCGCTCCGCCGTGCGGCGGTGCTCGTCCGCCAGCGCCCGCGAGACCATCAGCGCGGTAGCGGGGTGCATCGGTCCGATCTCCTGGTTCAGTGCGGGTACTTCGCGGTGACCCGCGGCGTCCACGGGTCGACCTGCTCGCGGGCCGTGGCGTCCATCCGACCGAAGAGGTCGCGAAGGAACGTCCGGGCCGCGCCTAAGCCCCCGGCGGTCCTCCGGTTCGGCCGCGACGGCCGATTCGGAGGCGGCGCGAAGGGTGATGCATCGGCGAGCGAGAGAATCAGCGCGCCTGCGGGCATCATCGGCGTTGCCTCCTTCGGGTGATCTCGTGGTGTCTGTCGATGGCTCGAGTTTCGTGCGCGAACCTGGAGCCGGCCACGGCCGGCGGTCGCGGGCGGCAAGGCGATCTTCCGCCGATGCAGCCGTACGTCATTCCGCCGCGGGAGATGGTGGCGTGGGGGGCATATGCTTGTCAGCATGGAGCGCCCCGAGTCGCCCAGCCAGCACCTCACCTTCCTGTTCGCCGACGTCGAGGGCAGCACGCGCATCGCGGAGCAGCACGGGCCGGCGGCCGGCGCCGCGCTCATCCGCTACCACGAGATGGTGGGCGACGCAGCCATGCAGCATGGTGGCCGGATGTTCGAGCGCATTGGGGACGGCGCGTACGCCTGCTTCCCGACGGCGGCCGATGCGGTCCAGGCGGCGGACGAGCTCCAGGCGGCCATCGCCGACGAGGATTGGGGGCCGATCGGGCGCCTCAGGATCCGGATCGCGGTGGTCACCGGCGACGTCGAGCTCGCCGGCGATCGGTATTACGGCCGACCGCTGTTCCGCGCCGCCCGCCTCCAGGCCCTGGCCAATGGCGGCGAGACGCTGCTGGCCGGCACCACCGTCGACGAGCTCAACGGCGGCCTGCCGGACGGTGCGCTGCTCCGCGACCTCGGCACGCAGCGCCTGCGCGACGTTTCCGAGCCCGAGCGGGTGTTCGCGCTGGTGCATACTTCGCGCGGGCGCTCGACCGAGCTCCCACCCGACGAATCCGAGCAGAGGCAGGGGATCGAAAGCGTGAGTGACGAAGAAGGCCCGATTCGCGTGCTGCTGGTGGACGACCACGCCGTCGTCCGCCGCGGGCTGCGGGGGTTCCTGGAGCTGCTGAAGGACTTCGACGTCGTCGGCGAGGCCGAGAACGGGCGCGAGGGCGTGGCGGCCGCCGATCGTCTCGCCCCCGATGTCATCCTCATGGATCTCCTCATGCCGGAGATGGGCGGGCTCGAGGCCATCGCCGCCATCAAGCAGGCACATCCGGAGATCGAGATCGTCGCCGTCACCTCGTTCATCGAGGAGGAGAAGGTCACCTCCGCCCTCGAGGCCGGGGCATCGGGCTACCTGCTGAAGGACGCCGAGGCCGAGGAGGTCGCGCAGGCCATCCGCGCCGCCTACAACGGCGAGGTCCACCTCGACCCGGCCGTCTCGAGGCTGCTCGCGCAGCGCCTCCGCGCTCGGAAGGATGCCGAGCCGGTCGAGCCGCTCACCACCCGCGAGAAGGAGGTCCTCAGCCAGCTCGCGAAGGGTGCCTCGAACAAGGAGATCGCGTACGAGCTCGGCATCACCGAGCGCACGGCGCGGACTCACGTGTCGAACATCCTCGGCAAGCTCGGGCTGGCGTCGCGCACCCAGGCCGCCCTCTACGCGGTGGAGCACAAGCTCGTCTGAGGACCCGGCCGGCAACGCGTCGGGCTGGATCGACGGGCATTCGGCGATCGATCGGCCGATCGTTCACAGGAGCCTCGGCTCGCGTGCGGTTCCCGGCATTGATCGGCGATTGCTGCACTGGAGCGCGGCGGATCGGGCGGTCCGGTGACGCGGCCGCCGATCTTTCGCCGGCAGAGCGCCTGACGGCGCGCCCACGTGAACGATTCGCCGATCCATCGGTGGAGCGGAGCGCGACGGCTATGGCCGTCGGTCTTGGGGGGCGCCGAAACGGCGGGCCGGATGTCCGGCCCGCCGTGGAGGAGTTGGGGTGACTAGGCTGCCGTGGGGCGGAACCGCGCCGGCAGGACGGGGGCGACCGCCTCGAGCGCGCTGCGGACGAGGCCCATCGGGCTGCCGTACACGCGGATCACGTCGACAACCAGGAAGGTGATCAGGACGGCTTCGATGCCCTTGGCGATGAATCCGAGGGTGAAGTAAGGGCCCATCACCAGGTAGCCCGCGATCGTCATGGCGGTGTAGCCGATGAGGGCGACGCGCGGGAACCAGCTGAAGCGCTGGACGATCGGCATGGGAGCGGCAGCACCGATGACGATCAGTCCGGCCAGGCCGGCGTAGCCGAGGGCGTTCAGCGTGAACAGCAGTCCGCCGAGGCCAAGGTGGATGTTGGCCGTCGCGAGGGTGAGCCCGACGATGGCGGCGGTGACCACGAAGCCGGCGGGGCGGCTGCGAAGCATGGACACGGCAGGAAACCTCCAAGTGTTCGTGATGATTTGGCGGTCGACGCCGCCGGTCGGCATCGGGTGTGTTCGGTGCGAGAAGTCTCCGGTGCCGGACGCGGCCCCGAATCGGGCAGAGGGGGCAGACGGGTGCGCGACATGCGCGCCGGAGGGCCATCGGCCGGATGACGTAGGTGAGCCGGGTCGACCGCCGGGTGGGGTGCGGCGCGCGCGATGGCGTATGCTCACGGGCGCCGATGACCCGCGCCCCATCCCGCCGCGCGGCCCTGCGCCCGCCGGTGGCAGCCACGAACGCCGAGACCCATGCACTGCTCGCCCGTGCGGTGGAGGAGGCGGCCCGCCTGCTCAACGCGGATGGCGCCATGGTCTACCTCGTGGACGGCGAGAACCAGATGCGGTTCGCGGTCGACGCCGGGATACGCAATCCCGAGGCCCAGCAGCTCATCCGCGATCTCACGCTGCCGGTCGGTGTGGGCCTGTTCGGCCACAGCGCCGCCACCGGCGAGGTGGTCGTCTCCGGCGACTATCGGCGCGACAAGCGGTTCGCCCATTCGGCGACCGCGGATCGCATCGTGACGATCGCCAACATGCGGTCGATGGCCGCCGCCCCGCTGATCGCCGACGGCCAGATCCTGGGCGCGCTTGGCGCCTACTCGTCCCGCATCGACGATTTCGACGAGGCGGAGATCGCCCTGCTCCGTGCGCTCGCAGACCACGCGGCCGCGGCCATCGCCAACCAGCAGCTCATCGAGCGCCTGGCGCACTCCCAGGACGAGCTGGCGCGTCGCGTCGACGCCCAACGGACGCTCGCCAAGATCAGCGCGGCCATCGCCGGGATCCGGACGCCGGACGAGGTGCTGCACGAGGTCGTCGAGTCCGCCCGCCGGCTGCTGGGATCGGACGGTGCGCACCTGACGCTCATGGACGAGGGTGGGACGTACCTGCGGCCGAGCGTGGTCGTCGGCGGCAACGAGGCCTGGACGGAGGACTGGCTGGCGGAGCTCGAGTTCCCGGTGGACGGCGGCATCAACGGGCTGGCGGCCGGATCCGGGATCGTCATCTGGACCGAGGACTACCTGGTCGATCCGCGGATCCCGCACGAGCCCTCCGACCAGTCGGTCGCCGAGCGGCTCGAGCTGCGTGGCATGGCGTCCGCGCCGCTGCGCGGGCCGGAGGGCCAGGTGATCGGCACGCTGGCGGTCTCGTTCGCCGAGGTCCATCGGTTCAGCGACGATGAGCTCGAGCTGCTCAGCGGCCTGGCCGACCAGGGCGCGATCGCCATCTCGAACGCCCGGCTGCTCGAGAAGCTGTCGAGCTCCGAGGGACGCTTCCGGCATCTGGTCACCTCATCGCCGGACCTCGTGTGGGAGACCGATCGGGAGGGTCGGTTCACGTTCCTGTCGCCGCGGCTCGCCGAGCTCACCGGCTGGGGTCCGGAGGACCTGGTCGGGCAGCCGTGGCCGTCCATCGTCGCCCCTGAGTCGATGCCCGACGCCCAGGCGACCTGGGAAGGGCTGCGCGCCGATCCTTCCGCGGTCCGCAAGATCCGGTTCCTGCTCCGCCGCCGGGAGCGCGATCCGATCCCGGCCGAGGTGTACGCCATCGGCAGCGAGCGCGACGGAGCTTTCGTCGGCGCGCACGGCTCGATCCGGGACCTCACCGAGTCCGAGCTGCTGACCGAGCGGCTGCGGCAGCAGACCGACGAGCTGGCGCATCGCGTGAACGCGCAGCGCACGCTGGCAGGCATGGCCGCCCAGCTCACGACGCTGCGCGACCCCTCGGAGGTGCTCAAGGAGACGCTGATGGCAGCGGTGCGCCTGTTGAAGGGCGACGGCGGTCAGATCGGGATGATCACAGCCGACCCAGATGGCACGCTCCGATGGGGCCAGGGCCATTCCCTCGTCCACGACGTGCTGTCGCCGTTCACGAAGGAGGATCAGACCACGGTTCACGAGGGCGTCTCGGGGCGCTCGGTCCTGGAGCGCCGCGCGAGCTGGACGGACGACTACCTCACCGATACGTCCTTCCGCCACGAGGCCAACGCGGATCGCGTCGGCCGCGACCTGGGAATCCGATCCGTCATCGCGGCCCCACTTCTCGCCGACGATGAGCCGATGGGCGCCATCGGCGTCTACGCGGAGGTCCCCGGAGCCTTCGACAGCGACGCCGCCGAGCTGCTCGGGCTGCTCGCCGACCAGGCCGCCATCGTGCTCACCAACGCGCGCCTGTATGCCGAGGCGGAGATCGCGGCCTCCAAGCTGGCGCACCGTGTCGAGGCGCAGCGCTCCCTCGGCGAGATCGCCGCCGCCATCACCTCGCTGCGCGACCCCTCGGCCGTCCTGCGACGCACGGTGGCCGAGGCGAAGCGGTTGCTGGGCGCGGAGCACCTCGTCATCCACCAGGTGCGCAGCGGGACGCGCGAGCTCGCCGACTACCGCGAGGTGTTCAACGCCGGCCCCGACACGCCGCCGGTCGACGATGTGACGGTCAGCATCGGGCAGGGCATCGCGGGTCGGGCCATCGAGAAAGCCGAGGTCACGTGGACCGGCGACTACCTCGCCGACGATTCGTTCGAGCACACGCCGAAAGCGGACGAGTGGATCGCGCGATTCGGCTACCACTCGCAGATCAGCGCACCCCTCATCGGCGAGAGTGGGCCGCTGGGCGCGATCACGGCGTACTCGACGAAGGCCGACGCGTTCGGCGAGGACGACGCCCAGCTCCTCGGAGCGCTGGCCAGCCAGGCGGCGATCGTGCTCGGCAACGCGCGGCTCTACGAGGAGCTCGAGCGGCGCGTGGAGGCGCAGCGCTCCCTCGGTGAGATCGCGACCCGCATCACCGCCATCCGGGATCCCGGCGACGTGCTGCAGCGGACCCTCGACGAGGCGGTCCGTCTCCTCGACGCCGACGGCGGACGCATCGAGCTGGTGGCCGACACCGGCGGGCTGCACTGGGCGTTCGGGCACTCGGCCATCGACCTGCCCATCGAGCGTGACGAGGAGTCCGACCCGGTGCGAGCCGACGAGGGCGTGTCGGGGCGTGCGGTCATCGAGCGCCGCGTGATCCGCACGGGCGACTACCTGACCGACTCGGCGTTCACGCATGCGGAGGCGCCCGACCGCTACATCCGTCAGCACGGCATTCGGTCGGTCATGAGCGCGCCGCTCATCGGCGAGGACGGCGCGATCGGCTCGCTGACGGTGCACTCGCAGACTCGCGACGCCTTCGACGAGGCGAACGAGGAGCTGCTGGAGGTCCTCGCCAGCCACGCCGCCATCGCGGTCACCAACGCGCGGCTCTACGAGCAGCTGCGCGAGCGGGTCGACGCCCAGCAGGCGCTCGCGGCGATCAGTGCGGAGATCGCCGCGCTCCACGACCCGGCCGCCGTCCTCCAGCGCACCGCCGAGGAGGCGCTGCGCCTGCTCCGCGCGGACAGCGCCATCATCAACCCGCTCGAGGACAACGACGCCCTCCTGGGCTGGCCCATCGCGTACGCCCCCGTCGAAGGGCCGGCCGACGACATCCCGGTCCGCATCGGCGAGGGGATCAGCGGCCGCGCCATGTCGGAGCGGCGGGTCGTGCGCACCGGCGACTACCTGCTGGACCCGGCCATCGACCACACCGAGGAGCTGGACGCCTACATCCGCCGCCGCGGCATGCGTTCGGTCATGACGGCTCCCCTCATCAGCAGCGCCGGGGGCCTCGGTGCGCTGACCGTCCAGGCTGAGCGCGCCTATGCCTTCGACGAGGCTGATGCCGAGCTGCTCCGCGTGCTGGCCGACCAGGCCGCCATCGCGATCACGAACGCCCGCCTGTACGACGAGCTCGGCGAGGAGTCGGCGGCGCTCGCCCGTCAGACCGATTCGCAGCAGCGCCTGCTCCAGATCAACGAGCGCCTGCTGCGCACGCTCGACCCGCAATCGGTGCTCGAGCTCATCGCGGACGGGCTGAAGAGCGTGGTCTGGTACGACAACTTCAGCATCTACCGCGCCGACGACGAGATGCGGGTCCTCAACCCGGTCCTGGCGCGCGACCGCAACGCGCGGGCGGTGCTCGAGTTCCCGATCCCGCGCGGCAGCGGTCTCACCTGGTGGAGCGTCGAGCACCGAGAGCCGGTGCTGCTCAACGACGCGCTCCACGACGACCGGGTGATCCACATCCCCGGCACCGTCGAGGAGGAGGAGGCGATGATCATCGTGCCGCTCATCAGCGGCGACGAGGTCATCGGGGCCATGAACATCGCGCGCACCGGCGGCGCGGAAGTGGCCTTCACCGACGCCGACTTCGAGCTCGTCCAGCTGTTCGGCGGGCAGGCGGCGGTGGCGATCACGAACGCCCGCCTGGTCGAGCAGCTTCGCGCCCGGGTCGACGCGCAGCGCAGCCTGGCGGAGATCGCGGCGCAGATCGCCTCGCTCCACGAGCCGCAAACCGTACTCGACCGCGCCGTCGCCGATGCGGCCCGCCTCCTGGGGGCCGATCGAGCCCAGATCAACCTGATGGGCGAGAGCGGCACGCACCTCGACCCGCCGATCACCGCCGCGCCGATTCCGCCGTCCGACGACGACGTCATGGTGCCGATCGGCTCCGGCATCGCGGGCACCGCCGCCGCCGAGCGGCGGGTCTGCTGGACCGGCGATTACCTGGCCGACCAGGCCTTCCCGCACGACGAGGGCGACGCCTGGATCGACGTCCAGCAGATTCACTCGATGATGTCGGCGCCGCTCCTCGGGCCGGATCGGCTGATCGGGACGATCACCGTGCAGTCGACCGAGACGAGCAAGTTCGACGAGCAGGATGCCGAGCTCCTGAAGCTCCTCGCCGACCAGGCCGCGATCGCACTGACCAATGCCCGCCTGTACGCCGAGGTGGAGGAGTCCGGGCGACGCTACCGCCACCTCGTGGACAACTCGCCGGACATCGTGTGGGAGGTCGACGCCGACGGCCGCTTCACCTTCTTCAGCGACTCCCTTGAGTCGCGCACCGGATGGAAGGCCGAGCAGCTCATCGGCGAGCGATTCACGGTGCTGGCGGCAGCGACATCCATGGCCGAGGCGACCGAGGCCTGGCGCCTCCTGCGAAGCGAGCCGGACCGGGAGCAGCGTGTGCGGCTGGACCTGCCGCTGCCGGACGGCCGGATCGCGAAGACCGAGGTGGCGATGACCGGCACGATCGTCGACGGCCGGTTCGCCGGCGCCCATGGATCGGTTCGGGACATCAGCGAGCGGGAGCGGCTCGAGGGGGATCTGCGTGACCAGGCCGCCGAGCTGGCCGCGAGCCAGGAACGGGCCCACCTGGCGCGGGAGCTCCACGACTCGGTGACGCAGGCGCTGTTCAGCATGGGGCTCACCCTGCGCACGCTCGAGATCCTGCTCGGGAGCGACGTCGAGGCGGCCTCCGAGAAGCTCGTCGAGCTGCGCGAGCTCCAGAAGGACGCGCTGGCCGAGATGCGCACGCTGATCTTCGAGCTCCGGCCCTCGTCGCTCGAATCGGATGGACTGGTCCAGGCCCTGCGCACGCACGCCACCGCCGTGCAGCGCCGCACCGGCCTGGCGATGGTCGTCGATGCCGAGCCGATCGACCGGCTGGCGCTGGCGGCCGAGGAGGCGCTCTACCGCATTGGCCAGGAAGCCCTCCACAACGTCGTGAAGCACGCCAACGCCTCGAACGCGACCATCCGGATCTGGCGCGAGGGAGGCCACGTCCGTCTATCGGTCACCGACGACGGCGACGGCTTCGACCCGAACGCCGTGCCGCGCGGCCATCTCGGGCTGATCGGGATGCGGCAGCGCGTGGACCTCGTCGGCGGCGAGTTGCGGGTCGAGAGCCGTGCCGGCAAGGGCACCACGATCTCGGCCGGCGTGCCTGCCGACGATCCGGCGGACGAAGGCGAAGGGGGCGAGCCGGCGCCGACGGGCTCCGACTCGGCCGAATGACGTAGGCGCCCATCATTCATTCGGCCCCTCGTCGTGGGGCACCCCGGCGCGTAGGCTGGTCCCATGTCACTGACGCCCCGTCCCGTGCCCCCCGACGCTCCCCGGGTGGTGATCGTCGACGCCGATCGGCGGGTGCAGCAGAGCTTGTCGGACCTGCTCGGGCTCACGGGGCAGGTGTCCGTGGTCGGGCACGCAGGAGACGTCCGCGCGGCGCTCGAGGAGGTGGAGCGCGTCCATCCCGATGTCGTGCTCGTCGACCCGCGCCTGCCGGATGTCGAGGCGGGGGTCGCGCTCATCGCCGGCATGTCGCGGGCCTGGCCGTCGCTGCGGATCGTGCTCACCGGCTGGAGCGACACCGAGGGGCACGCGCAACTCGACGCGCCGCCGATGTGCTACGTGAGCAAGGGCGGCTCGCCCGAAGAGTTCGTGACGGCCATCGTCGACGCCTGCTCCCCGGGCTAGAGCTCCATCGCCTCCCGGATCGAGCCAAGGTCGGGGGGAATCGGCGTCATCGATCCCTCCTCGGCCTGGACCGCATCCGGATCCTTGAGGCCGTGGCCGGTCAGGACGCACACGACCGTCTGGCCGCCGCCGATCCGCCCCTCTGACGCCAGCCGGCGGACGCCGGCCACGCCGGCCGCCGAGGCCGGCTCGCAGAAGACGCCCTCGAGGCTCACGATCATCCGCTGCGCGTCGAGAATCTCGTCGTCGCTGACGCTCTCGATGAGCCCGCCTGACTCGTCCCGCGCCCCCAGCGCGCCCTCCCACGATGCCGGGTTGCCGATGCGGATGGCGGTCGCCACCGTCTCGGGTGCCTCCACGGGCTTCCCCAGCACGATCGGCGCGGAGCCCTCCGCCTGGAAGCCGAGCATGCGCGGGAGGCCGCCGCCAGGGGTCCGGCCGGCTTCGACGTAGCGGCGGAAGCCACGCCAGTAGGCGGTGATGTTGCCGGCGTTGCCTACCGGCAGCGCGAGCGCCTCGGGGGCGCGACCGAGTGCGTCGACGATCTCCCAGGCCGCCGTCTGCTGCCCCTCGAGGCGATCCGGGTTGATCGAGTTCACCACCACCGCCAGGCCCTCCTCCCCGAGCCGCCGGACGGCGGCCAGCGCCGCGTCGAAGTTGCCGTCAACCATCACCAGGCGCGCGCCGGCGGCCAGCGCCTGCGCGAGCTTGCCCCGCGCGACCTTGCCCGCCGGGAGGATGACGTGGCACGGCAGGCCGGCGGCGGCGGCATAAGCGGCGGCCGACGCCGATGTGTTGCCTGTCGAGGCGCACACCACCGCCCGAGCGCCGGCGTTCAGTGCGCGGTTCACCGCCAGCACCATCCCTCGGTCCTTGAAGCTGCCGGTCGGGTTCGTTCCCTCGAACTTCAGGTGGAGCTGCTCGATCCCCAGCTCGGCCCCGAGCCGACGCGCGTGGATGAGCGGCGTGCCCCCCTCGCCGAGGCTGAGCGGAAGTGTCTCCTCGTCGCGGGCGACGAGGTCGCGGTAGCGCTCGAGGAGCGGGCGATCGGCGTCGGTCACGCCGGGGAGTATAGGGAGGGCCCGATCCACCTCATCGACAGCCCTGACTTCCGCGAGCCAGGCCGGCATCTCGGACCCTTCGCGACGGCGGGCATTCGCGACCGCTTGCGCGCGGGCGGGACTATCGGCCAATGCCTACCGCTCGGTCAGCGCCTCCCGGACGATGCGCGCCTGCTCGACCTGGTGAGCGGCCGGGTAGCCCTCGGCCGGGCGCGAACGCTCGGGGCGACTGATGTCGCCGAGCGGGATCTTGTACGGCACCAGGTGCCGAATGCGGGGCAGGACGAACTTCCGCGCTCCCATGTTCCGCGGCTCCTCCTGGACCCAGGCGAAGGAGACGATCTTCGGATAGCGGTCGAGGACCTCCTGGAGCTCCTCGGTCGGGAACGGGTAGAGGCGCTCGACCCGCACGACGGCGACGTCGGTCGCCGCCTCGAAGTGCTCGGAGCCGACCAGGTCGTAGTAGACCTTGCCACTGCACAGCACAATTCGCCGCACCTTCGTGGCGGCCCTGGCATCGGTCTCGAAGCGGGGGTCGTCGATCACCGAGCGGAACGCGCCGCTCGCGAGCTCGGACGGCCGCGAGGCGGCCTGCGGGAGGCGGAGGAGGGACTTCGGCGTCATCACCACCAGCGGCCGCTCGTCGTGGTGGCGGGCCTGGCGGCGGAGGAGGTGGAAGTACTGCGCAGGCGTCGTCGGATAGACCACCCGGATGTTCCCCTCGGCGCCGAGCGCCAGGAACCGCTCGAGCCGAGCGGAGGAGTGCTCGGGCCCCGATCCCTCGTAGCCATGCGGCAGCAGCAGCGTCAGGCGGGAGGTCTGCCGCCACTTCGCCAGCCCGGCGATGATGAACTGGTCGATGATGATCTCCGCGCCGTTCACGAAGTCGCCGTACTGCGCTTCCCACAGCACGAGCGCCTCCCGCGCGGTGACCGCATAGCCGTACTCGAAGCCGAGCGCGGCGTACTCCGACAGCGGCGAGTTGTGGACCTCGAAGCTCGCCGTCGTGCCTGGCAGGTGCTGGAGCGGGACGTGGCGCTCGCCGTTGGCGGCGTCCCACAGGGCGGCGTGCCGCTGGCTGAACGTGCCGCGCGCCGTGTCCTGGCCGGTCAGGCGGACCGGCGTGCCATCGGCGAGCAGCGACGCGAAGGCGAGCAGCTCGGCGTGGCCCCAGTCGACGCGCGGCTCGTCGTCGTCCAGTGCCACCGCCCGGCGCTCGAGCTGCTTCACGAGCTTCGGATGCACGGCGAACCGCTCGGGCACCTCGCCCATCCTGGCGTTCAGCTCCCGCAGCCGATCCAGGGAAACCGCCGTCTCCGGCTCGCCCATCTCCTCCTGGGGAATCGCCTCGGATCCACGGTCGAGCTCGCCCTCCGGCTCGTCCTTCCGCTTGCGGAGGCCGGCCTGCACCGCGGCAAGCTCCCGGAGCGCTTCCTTGACCTTCGCCTCGGCCTCGTCGGCTGCGATGACGCCGGCCTCGACAAGCAGCGCCTGGTAGAGCTCGCGGACGCTTCGGTGCTCGGCGATCGACGCGTACATCGCCGGCTGCGTGTAGGCCGGCTCGTCCCCCTCGTTGTGCCCGAAGCGCCGATAGCCGACGAGGTCGATCACGACGTCGTGGCCGAACTTCTCGCGGTACATCATCGCCAGCCGGGCGGCGGCCAGGCAGGCCTCGGGATCGTCGGCGTTGACGTGGATGATCGGCGCGTCGAAGCCCTTGGCAAGGTCGGAGCTGTAGTCGGTCGAGCGTCCCTCGCGCGGCCCGGTCGTGAATCCGACCTGGTTGTTGGCGATGAGATGGACCGTGCCGCCGGTCGCGTAGCCGTCGAGCCGCGCGAGATTCAGGGTCTCCGCCACCACGCCCTGTGCCGCGAAGGCGGCGTCGCCGTGGATGAGCACCGGGAGGGCGGTGGTCGGGTCGACGGTCGCGACGGCGCTCGACCGATCGGTCTGGTCGGCCCGGGTGCGGCCCTCGATGACCGGGTTCACCGCCTCGAGATGGCTCGGGTTCGGCGACAGGACGACGTGGACGACCTCGTCGTCCGCGGCCAGGAACCCGCCCTCCGCGCCCAGGTGGTACTTCACGTCGTCCGACCCGCCCTTCGGCGAGGTCGGTGCCTCGACGCCGGCCCGCCCGGCCTCGAATTCGGCCAGGATCGCCTCGTGAGAGACGCCGACGACGTGGGCGAGCACGTTGAGCCGGCCGCGGTGCGCCATGCCGATGAGGATCTTCCGCGCGCCCTGATCGGCGGCGTCCGAGAGGATCACGTCGAGCATCGGCACCATCGTGTCGAGGCCCTCGATGCTGAACCGCTTCTGGCCCAGGTAGGCGCGGTGGAGGAAGCGCTCGAGCGACTCGACACCGATGAGCCGCTCCAGGAGCGCGACCTGGTCCTCGGGCTCCATCGTGCGCCGATGCTCGCCGGCCTCGATCACCTGCCGGAGCCAGACCCGCTCCTCGTGGGAGCCGATGTGCTCGACCTCGTAGGCGATCGTGCCGCTGTATGTCTCCTGGAGGTGGGGAAGCGCCTCCGCCAGCGTCGCCCCGGGGACGTAGATCCGCAGCAGCTCGGCGGGCACCTGCGCCATCAGCTCCGGCGTCAGCCCCAGCGGTCCCGGGTCGAGGGCCGGGTCGCCGGGTGGCTCCGCCCCCAGCGGGTCGAGATGGGCGGCCATGTGGCCGAAGTTGCGATACGCCTTCACCAGCGCCATGCCGGCCGCGACGGCCTTCAGCCGTTCGGCGCTGGCCACGGCCTCCCCGGCAGCGGCTGGTGCGCCGGCCGCCTCGGCGGCGGACGGCATCGGCTCCGCGGTCGTCACGTCCGCCGCGCGAGCGCCCATGGCCGCGAACGCATCGGCGTAGAAGCCGTCCTCGCCGGACAGCAGGCGCTCGATGCGCTGGAGGAAGAGCCCCGACTCGGCGCCCTGGATGATCCGGTGATCGTAGGTCGAGGAGATCGTCATGCGGCGGTCGCCTCCCACGTCGCGGATCGTGCCGGTGGCCACGATCGTGCCCTGGTTCGGCATCAGCCGCGGCACGCTGGCGGTCGTTCCCAGGGTCCCCGGGTTGGTGAGCGTGATCGTGGCGCCGGCGAAGTCGTCAGGCGCGGCCTTGCCGGTGCGCACCTTCTCCACCAGCTCCTCGTAGCGTGTGTGGAAGGCCGCGAAGTCCATGCCATCGGCCGCCTTGATCACCGGGACCAGCAGGAAGCGGGTGCCGTCCCTGCGCTCGACGTCCACCGCCAGGCCGAGGTTGATCGCTCCGGGGTCCATCCGGTACGGCTGCCCATCGAGCTCGGTGTAGGCGTGGCTCATCGACCGGTGTTCGTCCGCGGCCTGCACGATCGCCCAGCCGATCAGGTGGGTGAAGCTCACCTTGCGCGGCGCGATCTGGCCGTTCAGCTCCTTCCGGCGCGCCTCGAGGGTGCCCACCTCGATCTCCCGGAAGCTGGTGGCGGTCGGGACCGCCAGGCTGGCCGTCATGTTCTGTGCGAGCCGAGCCGCGGGCCCCTTGATCGGCGTGGCGCCGTCCGGCACCTCGGCCTGCGCAGCGGGGCTCGCCGGCGCAGCGTCCGGCGCGGGTGCCTCCGCCTGGCTGCTGCCATTCCCGGCCGGCGGCGGCGCCAAGGCCGTCCGAGGCGCCGGCTCGAAGCCCCCGGCGCCGGAGTCGAACAGCGAGCGCCACTCCGGGTCGACGCTGGAGGGGTCCGCCCGGTACCGGTCGTACAGGTCGGCGACGTACCCGGCGTTGACCAGGTTCAGCGCGTCGGTGGGGTCGTTCGAGGGCATGTCGCATCAAGGATACGGCCGCCGTCTGGCGGACGTCGGCAAGGGGTGGACGCCTGACGGGCCTCGATCAGCTGGACTGCCCGCTTCGGCCGCTTGTGGCCGGAGCAAACAACGACCCACCTGGCATCGCCGCAGCGGGATTCGTGGTCGCGTCTTGTGCGGGCGACAAACCACGACCAGATTGACGTCGAACTTGTTCGTTGTTTGCCGATGAGGCAATCCCGATGGCCGACGGATGCCGCCAGCTCTCCGCTATGACGCCTCTGGCTCGCCGCGCTGCAGCATCCCGCGGACGAGGATCACGACGCCGATGCCGATGACGAGCGCCGGCAGGACCCACTCCGGCAGGGGAAGGCGCTGGCCGCTGATGCCGATGACGCCCTCGAAGAACAGGTAGCCCACGGCGAAGAACCCGAGGCCGCCGAGCATCCCCCACGTCCCGTTCCGCACGTCGCGCGCGTTCCCACTGCGAATGCCCCAGATCGCCAGGCCGAGCCCGCTGGCGGCGGGCCCGACCAGGGCCCACGCGTACGCCCAGCTCTCCCAATGGCCCGTCTGGTTCTGGTACAGCAGGACCAGCCCCACCGTGGTCACCACCGCGCCGCCGACGACCATCCCACTCTCGCCGGCCACGACCAGGCCGATGAGGAGCAGCGCCACGCCGATGGCGACGATGATCAGCGGCCACCCGAGGTCGCCGATCCCGAAGTCGAGCACCTGCCCCGCCAGCAGGATGCCGCCGATGATGACGAGGATGGCGCCGACGGCCACGCCAGGTGGCCCGGAGGAGGTCGCGGAACGCTCGGGAGCTGACGGTTCGTTCATGCGTCGATCGTACGCTCGGCGGACAAGTGCCACTCGTACCATGTCGAATGGCATGGACCTCAACGCCGACCTCGGAGAGAGCTTCGGTCGCTGGACGCTCGGCGATGACGAGCGCCTCGTCGCCCACCTGAGCAGCGCCAATCTCGCCTGCGGCTTCCACGCGGGCGATTTTCTCGTCATGGAGACCACCGTCGCCCTCTGTCGCCGCGCGGGCGTCGCGGTCGGCGCGCAGCCCGGCTACCCGGATCTGCTCGGCTTCGGACGCAGGCCGATGCCGTTCGCGCCCGACGAGGTCGAGTCGCTGGTGCGCTACCAGATCGGCGCGCTGGAGGCGTTCTGCCGATCGGCCGGCGTGGAGATGCAGCACGTGAAGCCCCACGGGGCGCTCTACAACCAGGCGGCGGTCGATCCCGCGCTGGCCGCCGCGGTCGCGCGGGCAACGGCGGGGTTCAGCCGGGACCTGCTCCTCTACGGCCTCGCCTCGTCGGACGCCATGGCCGGCGCGGCCGCCGACGCCGGACTGCGATTCGTTCCCGAGGCATTCGCGGATCGGCGCTACCTGCCCAACGGCAGGCTCCAGCCGCGCACAGATTCCGGCTCGGTGGTGACCGATGCGGCCACGGCGGCCGCGCAGGCCGTCGCCATCGTGGCCGGTGGGGTGACCGCGGTCGATGGCTCGTCGGTCGAGCTGCGTGCGGAGAGCATCTGCTGCCACGGCGACACACCGGGCGCGGTCGAGATCGCCGCCGCTGTCCGTCGGGGCCTGGAGGACGCCGGCGTCGCGATCGGACCACCATGAGCCGCGTCCGCCCGTTCGGCGAAGGGGCATTCCTCGTCGGCGTCGACGGGCCGGAGGCGGCCCAGGGGCTGCGGCGCGCGC
Source organism: Candidatus Limnocylindria bacterium (assembly GCA_036380455.1). Lineage (GTDB taxonomy): Bacteria > Chloroflexota > Limnocylindria > QHBO01 > QHBO01 > JACDBZ01. The sequence continues at coordinate 58,277 of DASVEQ010000072.1, forward strand.
TCGTGGCCGAGCCGATCGACGGCGTGATCGGCCTCGTCCCGGGTCGTTACTCGCTGCTCGTGGAGTTCGATGCGCTCATTGCCGATGCGACGGCGCTCGAGGCCGAGCTGGCGTCCCGGTCCCCGATGCCCGACGCGGCGTCTCGGCTGCGGCGCATCCCGGTGGTGTACGACGGGCCTGACCTCGCCGACGTGGCCGCCCTGGTGGGCCTCTCGGAGGCCGAGCTGATCGAGGCGCACGCGACGGGGGAGCACCGGGTCCTGTTCGTCGGGTTCGCGCCTGGATTCGCGTACATCGGCGGCCTGCCGGAGGGTTGGCGCATCCCGCGCCTGGCGACGCCGCGCACGCGGACGGCGGCCGGGTCGGTCGCAGTGGCCGACGGGATGACGGGGATCTATCCCGCCGACCTGCCGGGCGGCTGGCGGGTCATCGGTCGGACGCCCGTGACCCTGTTCGACCCCCGCCGCACTCCGCCGGTCCACCTCGAGGCCGGCGACCAGGTGCGGTTTCGCCCGATCTCCCCGGAGGATTGGGAGCGGTGGACCGGGCCGGGCGCCGAGTGGTGACGATCGAGGTCGTCGAGCGGGGCATCCTGACGACGATCCAGGACGCCTTCGGGCGACGGAGCTGGCGCCACGCGGGCGTGCCCGTGGGCGGCGCGGCGGATGCGTGGAGCGCCCGGCTCGCGAACCGGCTTGTGGGCAACAACGACAATGCCGCGCTCCTGGAGCTCACCCTCGCCGGGCCGACGCTCAGGTTCACCGAGCCCGCGGTCGTGGCACTGGTCGGCGAGATGACCGCCTCGATCGATGGTCTGCCGTTCCCGCCCGGCGCTGCTCGGGCGGTGCGCGCCGGAGGGCTCCTGCGCATCGGGGAGGGACGGGACGCGCGAGCGTACCTGGCGATCGGTGGCGGGCTCCACGTCGAGCCGCTGCTGGGCTCGGTGGCGACTGACCTGCGGAGTGGCTTCGGCGGTCTCGACGGTCGCGCGCTGCGGGCCGGGGATCGGCTGGCGGCTCGTGCGTCGGCCGGCGCTCCGGCTCGATGGATCGGTGTCCGTGACGACGGTCCGATCCGCATCGTCGACGGTCCGCATCCGAGCTCCGCGGTTCCGCTGACCGAGCGCCCGTGGCGCGTCGGCGAAGAGGCCGACCGGGCCGGCGTCCGCCTCGACGGACCGCGCATCCGAGGCACTGACTCCGAGGTTCCCTCCATGGGCCTGCCGCTCGGCGCGATCCAGGTGCCGCCCGACGGTCGCCCGATCATCATGCTCGCCGATCGCCCAGTCACCGGCGGCTACCCCGTGCCGGCCGTCGTCATCGGCGCCGATATCGGTCGCGTGGCGCGGCTGCGGCCGGGCGACGAGCTGCGGTTCGCATCGGTCTCGACGGAGACGGCGCGGAGCGCATTGCGCCGGGCAGAGGACGAGCTCGCCGCCCTCGAGATGCTCGATGCACCTGTGGACGACGAGCTCGGTTGGGCCGGCTCGCACCGGTAGGTCAGGCGGGGGCGCTTGCGTCCTCGCCCTTCGGTCGGAAGATGAGCTGCGGTGTGCCGTTCGCCTGGGTCACGTCGATGGCGGCATCCTCGAGGGGAGCCGCGAGCTCCTGGGCGACGAAGACCTTCATCCCCTCCTGCTCGGCGACCTGGTCGCCGGAAGCGGGCTGGTCGGTGAATCCGAGGCCGATGGTGACCTCGCCCGGCTGGTTCGTCTCCGGGAACACGCGCAGGCCGTAATCCTCGGGGACATCCTGGCCCTGGCGGAGCTCTGTGAGCAGCGCCGCGGCGCCACGGGTGATCTCGAGCACGATCTCTCCTTGGAATGGATGGACTCCCGGTCGGGGCCGCAAGACCGATACCACCCTTGCCGCGCATCGCCCACCCGGCCCCGTGGCGCCTGAACGCTGGGGGCAGTCACCGCCCACCGCCGGACCCGGCCCCGTGGCGCCTGAACGCTGGGGGCAGTGGCCGCGGGATGGGTCGTCTTCGTGGCGCCTCCATCGCGGCCGCGGCCAAGTCGCCCTCAGACCGTCAGTTGCCGCGGACCGGGCTGGCGCGCTTCCCGTTGCTTGACCTGGAGCTCGCCGGGCCTGACCCAAAGGATTCCGTCTCCTCCGATCGGAGTGCCGGATCGCAGCGATGCCCAGATGCGGCGGGAAGATACCGGCAGCGTCTGCTCGAGGATCAGGTCTAACCCGCCCAATGCTCGGCGCGTACCCGCAGTGTCCACGAGGGCGATGATCAGGTTCACTGGACGACCGAGGCGCTCGGCGAGCGCCAGTCGCTTGAGCTGGAGTGGGCGGTACTGCGACTGATGGTCGATCCATCCGCGTTCGACCTCGATCATGTCAACTTCCTCGGGCACCTGGCTGACGAGGTCGGCTGCTCGAAGGTCGGGAGGAGTTCCGATCGGCATCTCGATCGTGTGTTTCCATCGCGGGTGGCACTCGGCAATGATCGACTGCACGATTGCGAGCTGACCGGAGTCTCTGAGGGAAACGCCATTGCCAGGGATCACCCGGACGACGAGCCGACCGCCGGCGGCTTCGGCGACGGTCGCGAGCGTCTCGAGGCTCGCGTTTCCCACTCCCCGCTCGATCTCCGACTCGTACGCCTGCGAAACCCCGGTCCTGATCCCGATCGCACGTTGCGTCTGTCCCGATGAAACGCGAAGGATCCTCAAGTCTCGCCCGATCCATCGCCGCAGAGCCGAGGCTCGCATGGCGCCGAGTTCCTTCGGTCTCCGTCTGTGTCCACCCATCACCCCATTGTGGCTGGACTTGATTACTGGCCGGCTTCTGTGGGCTTATCGCCCGTCCACGGTTTGATCGCCCCCAGCAGTCAGGCGCCCCGGCCGGAGCCCATGCCGTCGTCCTTGATCGCCCCCGGCAGTCAGGCGCCCCGGCCGGAGCCCATGCCGTCGCCCTTGATCGCCCCCGGCAGTCTGGCGCCCCGGCCGGAGCCCTTGCCGTCGCCCTTGATCGCCTCCAGCAGTCAGGCGCCCCGGCGCTGGGGCCTCTGGTAGCCTCGAGCCGATGACCGATCCCGGTGAGCTGACCCCTGGACGACCGCCACCCGATCGTCCGATGCAGACTCCGGATCCGTCGACTCCCGATGACCCTGACCTGACGCGGTCGGAGCGCTTCCGCCTCGTCACGGAGATCGAGGCGATGCTCGATGGACCGACCACCTACCTCGCCCTCATGTTTGCCGCCCTGCTTGTCGCCGAGATCGCCCTCACCGCGCAGAACATGGCGGTCCCCGCGGTGCTGGGCTGGATCCAGCTGGCCATCTGGGCGGTGTTCGTCGTCCACTTCCTGCTTGGCATCACCATCAGCCCGGACCGCGGAGGGTACCTGCGACGCAACTGGCTGACGGCGCTCTCCCTGATCGTGCCGTTCCTGCGGGCCTTCCGCGTCCTGCGCGCGATCCGCGTCCTGCGGGCCACCAACTCGCTGCGCGTCCTTGCCGGTTTCAACCGGACGGCGCGCAGCCTGCGCGGGGCGTTCGCGTGGTCACGCGCCGGCTACGCCGGGGCGCTGTCGCTGACCGCTGCCTTCCTGGGCGCCGCGATGCTGCTGATGTTCGAGGCCGATGCGCCGAACTCGCAGATCACCGACTACGCCGAGGCGCTCTGGTGGGCATCGGCGACGCTGACCACCGTCGGTGCCTCGTCGGAGCCGGTGACGCTGGGGGGCCGGATCGTCGCACTGCTCATCATGCTCGGCGGCCTGGTGCTGCTCGGCTACGTGGCCGGTGTGCTGGCCGCGGTCCTGTTCGGAAAGCGCCCAGAGGGCCGCTAGGCCTGCCTACCGCGCTGCGCCGACGACCATGCGCAGCAGCTCCGGCGCCACATTGCGGCCGGTCGTGACGATCGCGACGTTGCGACCGGTCACGTCCACGAGGCCGGCCTGGAGTGCGGCAATCCCGAGGACGGCGCTGCCCTCGAGCAGCGTGTGCTGGACCTCGAGCGCCCACCGCATGGCATCGGCGATCGCGTCCTCCTCGACGACCACGACCTCGTCGACCGTGTCGCGGCAGAGCCTCCAGGTGATGCTGTCGCGCTCGATGTTGCCCGCCACGCCGTCGGCCATGGTCGGGGCGATCGGCATCGGATCGGTGGAGCCGGTCTCGAAGTACGCGTAGAGCGGGGGTGACGCGGCCGGCTGCACGCCGATGAGCCGCAGCGCCGGTTTCACCGCCTTCGTCCACAGGCCGATGCCGCCGATGAGCCCGCCACCGCCGACCGGCACGACGATCGTGTCGACCTCCGGCCAGTCGGCGAGGATCTCGAGCCCCACCGTCGCCTGCCCTGCGACAACGTCCGGATCGTTGTACGGCGAGATATAGATCGCGTGGCCGGCGTCGTCGCGGCGGCGGCCCTCCGCCTCGGCGTCATCGGAGTCGTTGCCGGTCAGCTCGACCGTGATGCGGCGAGTTTCCAGCGCGCGCAGCCGCTCCAGCTTGGCGGGTGAGACCGAGCGGCCGACCAGCACGGTGAGCCGTATGTCGTGCCGCGCCGCCGCCGAGGCCACCGCGATCCCGTGGTTGCCGCTCGACGCGGTGACCAGCGCCGCCTCCGGGCGGCCCTCGGCGATGAGCGCGACCCTGTTGCTGGCGCCGCGCAGCTTGAAGGCGCCGGTCGGCTGGACCTCCTCCCGCTTCAGCCTGACCTGGGTGGCACCGGTCTCTTCGGCCAGCGTGGCGCTCGGCTCGAGCGGGGTGTGGACGGCGACACCCCGCAGGCGTCGCCGCGCGGCGTTGACATCGGCCAGGGTCGGCATGCGTGGCATGCCGGAAGTGTACGGGCGCTCGGTCGTGGAGCGGCCCGCCTGGCGCTGTCCGGGATGCGCACGAGCGTGGGCGGCCGTTCGCCGACCGCTCGACTTGGATAACTGCACGCCAGGCGCATGTTCCATGGCCGATCGGGGCGCCGGGAAGAGCCGCCACGCTCGGAATTGCCTCGATCCACGGCAACCTCGCGGGTAATGCGCGCGAAAGTGCGCGTTATCCGAGTGCAGCGCTCCGGACTCGGATTCGCGCCCGGGGAGTGGCCAATATCCGAGTCGTCGAGGCAGGTGTGAGAGGGTCAGGCTGCCGGCAGTGGATCCGGCGCGTGGCTGCCGGGCGTGGGAGCGTCGCGCAGCTCGCGCAGCCGCATGCCGATCCGCATCAGCGACCCGAGCCGATCCTCGACGCGCGCGCGCTCGACCGGGGTCGCCCAGTGGCGCAACGTGTAGTCGATCTCGTGCTTGTGACGCGTCGCCGTCGCCATCAGGTCCTCGACCCGGCCGCGCACGGCGTCGTCGGGCCGCTGCCCGAGGATGGCCCGCTGCGACTCCAGGATGTCGACGTAGTAGGAGGTCGCCAGGCGATCGAGATCCCGCTGGGCGCCGTGCTCCCACGGCTCCGGCGGTCCGCCGAACCCGTATCGTCGCCACTCGTGCGGCTGCGGCTGCTGCATCGGTCCCTTTCGTCGCGGCTGTCGATGATGAGTGGACCCCCCTGGACCTCGGACGGTATCGGTTGCTCGCTCGCCCGACGAGTGGCCGGAGGAACTATTCGAGGCGTTACCAACGGCGGCCGCCATGCCCACCAGACCGATGCGCACCTACGCGCCGCGCACCCCACCGCCACCGTCGCCGGCACGCGTGGTAGGGTCGCCGCCGCCGTGACACGAGCGCTCGAGATCCTCGTCCCCGCACGCCTCGGCACCGGGTTCCGGTGGCTGCTTGCCTCGTCGTGGAGCTCGAACCTCGGCGACGGGATCGCCATCGCGGCTGGCCCGCTGCTCGTGGCGTCGCTGACCGACGACCCGCTGCTGGTCGCCTCGGCCGCGCTGGTGCAGTGGGTGCCGCCGCTGCTGTTCGGCCTCTACGCCGGGGCGCTGGCCGATCGGCTCGACCGCCGGCTGCTGATCGTGACCGTCGACCTGCTGCGGGGGCTCGTGCTGGCCGTCATCGCCGCAACGATCCTGACCGGCACGGTCTCGATCGCGATCGTGCTCATCGCGCTCTTCCTGCTCGGGACCGCAGAGGTGTTCGCCGACAACACCTCGCAGACGCTGCTGCCGATGCTCGTCGCCCGCGACGACCTGGCCATCGCGAACGCGCGGCTGCTGTCCGGATTCGTCACCGTCAACCAGCTGGCCGGGCCGCCGCTCGGCGCCGCGCTCTTCGCCGCCGGCATGGCCGTGCCGTTCGTCGGCCAGGGCATGCTGGTCGTGGCCGGGGCGCTGCTCGTCAGCCGGATCGTGCTGCCAGCGCATGGGCGCGATGCCGTGGAGCGGAGCCACATGCGTCACGAGATCGCGGAGGGCATCCGCTGGGCCAGCCGCCACGCCGCCGTGCGGACGCTGGTGCTCACGATCTTCATCTTCAACATCACCTTCGGCGCCGCATGGTCGGTCCTCGTCCTGTACGCGACCCAGCGGCTCGGGCTCGGCGAGATCGGCTTCGGCCTGATCACGACGGTGTCGGCGGTGGGCGGCCTGCTCGGCACGGTGTCCTACGGCTGGATCACCCGGCGGGTCAGCCTCGGCAACATCATGCGCATCGGGCTCATCATCGAGACACTCACGCACCTCGGCCTTGCCCTCACGACGCAGCCGGCGGCAGCGTTTGCGATCTTCTTCGTCTTCGGCGCCCACGCTTTCGTGTGGACCACGACGTCGGTCACCATCCGCCAGCGTGCGGTGCCCACCCAGCTCCAGGGCCGGGTCGGCAGCGTCAACATGGTCGGCGTCTACGGCGGCCTCGTCATCGGCTCCGGGGTGGGTGGCCTGCTGGCCCGCGAGCTCGGCCTGACCGCACCGTTCTGGTTCGGCTTCGCCGGATCGGCCCTGTTCCTCGTCCTCATCTGGCGCGAGCTCCGGCACATCGCGCATGCGGACGAGGAAGGCGGAAATCTGACGGATGCTGTCGTGAATGCCGGGTAGCGTGTCGGCATGACCGCGCCTCATCTCGAAGGCATCACCACCGAGCCAGATGGCGTCGCCCGCTGCTGGTGGGGCGCATCGGATGACCTGTACCGCACCTACCACGACACCGAGTGGGGCCGGCCGGTCGCCGCCGACCGGACCCTGTTCGAGAAGCTGAGCCTCGAGGGCTTCATGGCCGGCCTCTCCTGGCTGACCATCCTGCGCAAGCGCGAGAACTTCCGCCGCGCCTTCGCCAACTTCGAGGCCGATGCGATCGCCTCCTTCGGCCCCGATGACGTGGAGCGCCTCCTGGCCGATGCCGGCATCGTCCGCCACCGCGGCAAGATCGAGGCGGTCATCAACAACGCCCGCCGATGCCTCGACCTGCGCGAGGAGTTCGGCAGCCTGGCCGCCTACGCGTGGAGCTTCGAGCCGGATCCGGCGGCGCGCCCCGCGGACCTGGACCATGCGACCTTGACAGACGTCACCTTTAGCCCGGAGGCGAAGGCGATGAGCCGCGACCTGAAGCGCCGCGGCTGGGCCTTCGTCGGGCCGACCACGGTCTACTCCTTCATGGAGGCCATGGGCCTCGTGAACGACCACCTCACCGGCTGCAGCACCCGCCCCGTGGTCGAGGCGGCACGCGGCGCGTTCATCCGGCCGACCGCATCGGTCTGAAGCTGGGTTTGTGGGGGTCCGGCGCCCTCGGCTACAATCGGCGCCGCACCGATGAGCGCCACGCGCTCTCGTTCGTTGGGGAGTGGCCAAGCGGTAAGGCGCCCGGCTCTGGACCGGGAGATCGAAGGTTCGAATCCTTCCTCCCCAGCCACCCCGCACCATGTTGAAGCCTGGCTCTTAAGCGCACCACATCTGGCGGTGATGGGTCGGATCCGACGTCCTCCGAGAGGAGGACAACATTGGCGTGGCAGCTGACTCCCTGATTCTGCGGCACACGTGCGCGAATTCATGACCTGACAGGCAACAAGCACGCCACGCTGCGCAGTTTGGGGCGGCGCCACGTCGTCGTGGCGCTCGAGGTAGCGCTGGATCGAGCGTCCCATCGGCGTGTCGCGCAGTCCCGTTGCGTCCGGCGGTAGGGTGGTGCCATGCCGCGGGAACATGGCAGCGACGAGCGAATCGACCGAGCGATTGGAAGCAGCTTCCTCGCGAGCCTCCCCGATGCAGCCGCGGAACAGCTTGTCGCCGACGCCGCTCTCATCGATGTGCCGGCCGGAGGCATCGTCTATCGGGACGAGGATGCCCCGCGAAGCGGCATCGTCGTCGCAGGTCTCGTCAGGGTCTACCTCAGCTCCGCCGAGGGCCGCCAGCTGACCGTCCGGTACGCGCGCCCCGGCGGAGCGTTGGGCCTTCCGACGGCCATCCGCGGACCGGTGCGTGTGGGAGCCCAGGCGGTCACTGACAGCGCCCTCCTGATGTTCAGTGCGACTCGGCTTGCCAGCATCGCCGCCGAGGACGTCAGGGTCGCCTGGCCCCTCGCACAGGAGGTGACCGGCCTTCTGTATGGTGTCCTGGACGCCTACGCCGACACCGCCTTCGGCTCGGTCCGCCAGCGTCTCGCCCGCCACCTGCTCGACCTGGCCACCGCCAGTCAGCGGGACGCACGGCTCGTGGCGGAGGTGAGTCAGCAGGCGTTGGCCGACGCCGTTGGAACAGCACGAGAAGTCGTCGCCCGCACCCTCCACGACTTTCGCAGCGCCCGACTGATCCAGACCGGCCGGCGCGGGATCGTTCTCCTCGATCCAGATCGTATCGAGTGGGTGGCATCGACCGGCGACCTGTGACCTGGATCACACAGGACCAGCGGGGAAGTCGCTGACCATTCGCTCTCACCGAGCCATCGTCGTCTTGACGCGGCGCCTCACACGGCCGTCGCCCACACAAGGAGACGAATCTCATGACTGCCACATCGACAGAGCCTCCGATCCCCCGTGAGGCTCAGCCTGCCGTCGGGACCGATCCGATCAAGGAAGTCTCGGTGATCAGCACCGGCAATGATCCTCGACTTGGGCGATCGAATCCCGGGCTCGTCCTGCTCCCGGCTCACGATCCTGGCGCGGCCGACCGCCTGGCCAGGGCGAATCGGATGAGAGGAGCATGGTCGTGATCCGG
>DASVEQ010000073.1:0-10038 GCA_036380455.1 Candidatus Limnocylindria bacterium
GGGACGCTGGCGGCGCTCGCGCAACGGGCGGACGAGCGGCTCGACGAGCAGGGCGGCGAGGATGCCGGCTACGCGCCGGCGCCGCCACTGCCCGGGCGAGCCGCGCGCGCCGGGGCGTGGATCGGTGAGCTCGCCGCGGCCGGCCGCGCGGTGGTCGTCACCACCGACCAGGCAAGCCGCGTCGGGGAGCTGCTCGAGGAGGCCGGACACCCGTCGGCGCCGGTCGCCGAGCTCCGACAGGCGCCCGTGCCGGGCAGCATCGGCCTCGTCCACGGGTCACTGTCGTCGGGGTTCGCGCACGGCCCGGCGGACCTCGTCGTCCTCACCGACCACGAGCTGTTCGGCGCCACCCGCGTCCGACGCCTCACGAGCGCCAAGCGCGTCATGAGCCGCGATCTCATCGGTAAGCTGACGCCGGGCGACCACGTGGTCCACGTCGACCACGGGATCGCGCGCTACGTCGGGATGACGCAGCGGACGTTCGGCGACGACGTGAAGGAGTACCTCCAGCTCGACTTCGCCGGAACCGACAAGATCTTCCTGCCGGCCGACCAGATCGGGCGGATCACCCGCTACGCCGGCGGTCCGGCCCCCGGGCTGAGCAAGCTCGGCGGCACGGAGTGGGAGCGCACGAAGACGCGCGTCCGTCGCGCGGTCGGCGACCTTGCCCGCGAGCTCATCGAGATCTACGCCGCCCGTGAGTCGGCACCGGGCTTCGCCTTCTCCGGCGATACGACGTGGCAGCGGGAGCTGGAGGAGAGCTTCCCGTACACCGAGACGCCGGACCAGGAGCGCTCGATCGAGGAGGTCAAGGCCGACATGCTGCGCCGGCGGCCGATGGATCGGCTCGTGGTCGGGGATGTCGGCTACGGCAAGACCGAGGTCGCCCTGCGCGCGGCGTTCAAGGCGGTGCAGGATGGGAAGCAGGTCGCCATCCTCGTCCCGACCACCGTGCTCGCGCAGCAGCACCTGCTCACCTTCCAGCGCCGCCTGGCGGCCTTCCCGATCGAGGTCGGCATGCTGAGCCGTTTCGTGGGCAAGAAGGAGCAGGAGCGCATCGTCGAGGGCGTTGCTGACGGCACAGTCGATGTCCTGATCGGGACGCATCGGATCCTCTCGAAGGACATCGCCTTCGCCGACCTGGGCCTCCTGGTCGTCGACGAGGAACAGCGCTTCGGCGTGAGCCACAAGGAGCGGATCAAGGCCATGCGCCGCGAGGTGGACGTCCTCACCCTCTCCGCCACGCCGATCCCCCGCACCCTGCATCTGTCGCTTGTCGGCATCCGTGACCTGAGCGTGATCGAGACACCACCCGAGGCGCGCCTGCCGATCCAGACCCGGATCGCGGAGGACGATGACGGCCTGGTGCGCGACGCGATCGCGCGTGAGATCGACCGGGGCGGGCAGGCCTTCTATGTCCACAACCGGGTCGAGACGATCGAGGCGGCCGCGGAACGCGTTCGGCGCCTGGTGCCCGGGGCCAAGGTCGCCATCGGCCACGGGCAGATGGCCGAGGGGATGCTCGAGCGGGTGATGCTCGACTTCTCCGACGGGAAGTTCGACGTGCTGGTGTGCACGACGATCATCGAGTCCGGCCTCGACATCCCGAACGCGAACACGATCATCATCGTGCGCGCCGACACGTTCGGCCTGGCACAGCTCTACCAGCTGCGCGGACGGGTGGGCCGATCCGACCGCCGCGCCCATGCCTACCTGCTCCATCGGCGCGGAATGCCGCTGTCACCGATCGCGCGCAAGCGCCTTCACGCGATCTTCTCCGCCTCCGACCTCGGGGCCGGGTACCAGATCGCGCTGTCTGACCTCGAGATCCGCGGCGCCGGCAACATCCTGGGCGCCGAGCAGCACGGGTTCATGGCGGCGGTCGGCTTCGAGATGTACACGCGCATGCTGGCCGAGTCGGTCGACATGCTGCGCGGACGCCGCCCGGCACCCGAGCCTTCGCCGGTCCGCCTGGACCTTCCCGGGTCGGCGTACCTGCCGGACGACTACGTCGCCGACTCCGGCGCCAAGCTCGAGGCGTATCGGCGGTTCGCCCATGTCCGCTCGGAGGCCGATGCGGAGGCGCTGCGCGCCGACCTCCGTGACCGATACGGCCCCATCCCGCTGCCGGTCGAGGGCCTGTTCACCGCCGTGCGCGTCCGGCTGGCCGCCGAGGTGGCGGGCGTGCCCGACGTGCGGGTGGAGGACCGGCGCGTGACGCTCAAGTGGGCGGGCAGGATGCCGGATCGGCGCCAGCTGAGCATCGCCCTTCAGGTCGCGGGCCTTCGGCCGGAGACAGCATCGAACCAGGTGCGGATCCCGGTCGCTGCCGGCCACGACGCGATCGAGGTCGCGCTGCGCGCCATCCGGGCACTCGGGAGCGGGACGCCGCAACAGGCGGCCATTCGATGAACCGATCGTCCGCCTGGATTGAGCAGTGACTGCCGCTTGACGCTCGCCTCAGGAGGCGGAGCTGCTCAGGACCCAGGCCTCGATGGAGTCGCGCTTGCCCTTGACCCGGATCGGCCCGAGCGGCTCGAGATGCCGCGCCTCGGAGGGCTCGAGCGCCGTGCGCGTCCTCGGGCCGATCACGATCTGCCCCGGCTGCGCTGCGCTCATCAGCCGCGACGCGAGGTTCGTGGTGTCGCCGATCGTCGCGAAGCTGCGGCGGCCCGCCGCACCCACGTTTCCGGCCGCGACCGGTCCCGTGTTGACGCCGACCCGGAACCGCGGCCAACCGTGTGCCGCCGCGATCTCCTCCGTGACGCGCAGGATCGCGAGCGCGCAGGATGCGGCGCGCGACGCGTGGTCAGGCTGATCCACGAAGGCGTTGAAAAGCACGAGCACGCCGTCACCGGCAAAGTGCTCGATGCTGCCTCCCGCGCCGTCGATGGCCGGCACGACCGACTCCCAGTAGGTGTTGAGCATCGAAATGACCTCTGCCGGCTCACGCGTCTCGCTGAAGGAGGTGAACGCCGCGAGATCGGCGAAGAGGGCGGTGACCGTGCGCGTCTCGCCACCGAGCCGGGCGATCTCTGGCGTCGCGACGAGCCGTGCGGCGAGGTGCTGCGGCAGGTACGGCCGGAAGAGATCGTCGATTCGACGCATCTCGCGCGCGGCCGCCGTGAGCAGGCCGATCTCCTCGACCGAGGCACCGTCGCGACGCAGGTCCTCGATGAGCCGGTCGATCGGCTCGCCACGCGACTCCATCTCCGCGATATCCGACAGCGCCTGGCCGTGCCAGCGGTCGATGTGGGCGAGCGTGGCGTCGCGGTAGATCGGCCGGAAGGCCGCCACGAGCGATCCGGTCCGCCGGTACTCGGCCCGCGCCGCGAGCGCGATGAGCCCGAAGGCGATCGTCATGAGGACATGCCACTCCCACCAGCTCAGGTGCCAGCTGCGGCTCACGGAAACCGCAACCATCGCCTCCGCCAGCAGGACGAGCGCCGCGACGAGCGCCATCGCCACCGGGCTGGCGCGGCGGCGGGCGATCCCGAGATAGCGCCAGGCCGCGTAGGCGTAGAGGGCGATTGCGACCACGGCCAGGATCGCGATCGGGCCTGACGCGACCTCCGCCGGCATGACCGTCCGAAGGGGGTTCAGCCGCAGGAGGGAGACGGCCCCCCAGGCAAGCATGAGGCCGATCACGCCCCAGCGCAGGATGCCCCGGTACCGGAGCACAGTCGGGGCGCGTGGCCCGGCCAGCGGGCTCACCGACGCGGCTGCCAGGATCGCGGCCAGGATGAGTCCGACAGGCGTGGCGATGACGAAGCCGACGTTCGGCTCCGGCAGCAGCGCCCCCGGCGTCGCGAGCGCGTGGAGGCCGAGGAAGCCGGCGCTGACGAGAAACGCGAGCGAGACGAGGAAGAGTCGGGCGTCGGCGTGGCGGCTCGCCGCCTCGTTCGTGAGGTAGGCGAGGGCGACGCTCACGGCCGCTGTTCCGAGGACGAGCCAGAAGTGGCTGGGGTGGTGCTCCCAGATGAGATCGAGCTCCGGCCGCAGCACGAGCAGGCCGAGCCCGATCAGCGGGAGCACCAGCACGGTGCCGAATGTGAGCCATCGCCGCGTGATCACGTCCCACCGATTGTCGCATCGGGCACCACGGCTATACTGAAGCCCTCTCGACCCGGAACGGGCGCACCCGTCCGGCGCCGATCTTCGACGGAGACCGCGGCCACGCGGTCACGAAAGGAGGCGACCGTGACGACCCACTCCACGCTGACCATCGGCGACCGCGCGCTCGGCTATTACGCCCTCGAGGACGCCGGCGCGACCGATCTCGATCGGCTTCCGTACACCGTGAAGGTCCTGCTCGAGAACATGCTGCGCGGGGCGGCGACGCAGCCCGACCTCGTGACATCCGATCACGTCCGCGCGCTGGCGGCCTGGAACGCATCGGCGCCCGGAGAGGCGGAGCTGCCGTTCATGCCGGCCCGGGTCATCCTCCAGGACTTCACCGGCGTGCCGTGCGTCGTCGACCTGGCCGCCATGCGCGACGCGATGGCCGAGATGGGCGGCGACCCGTCCCGCATCAACCCGCTCGTGCCGGCCGACCTGGTCATCGACCACTCCGTCCAGGTCGACCAGTTCGGCTCGGACGCGGCATTCCTCATCAACGTGGAGCGCGAGTACGAGCGCAACGGCGAGCGCTACGCCCTCCTGCGCTGGGCGCAGCAGGCGTTCGCCGACTTCCGCGTCGTGCCGCCGGGGACCGGGATCGTCCACCAGGTCAACCTGGAGTTCCTGGCCGAGGTGGTCACCGAGCGCGACGGGATCCTGCTGCCCGACACACTGGTCGGCACCGACTCGCACACCACGATGATCAACGGCCTCGGCGTCGTCGGCTGGGGCGTGGGCGGCATCGAGGCCGAGGCTGCCCTCCTGGGACAGCCGCTCTACCAGCCGATGCCGATCGTGGTCGGCTTCCGGCTCGACGGGGAGATGCCGGCCGGAGCGACCGCCACCGACCTCGTCCTCTACGTGACCGAGATGCTCCGCGCCCATGGCGTGGTGGGCAAGTTCGTCGAGTTCTACGGCCCCGGCCTGTCGCGGCTGGGCCTGGCCGATCGCGCAACCATCAGCAACATGTCGCCGGAGTTCGGCGCCACGGCCACGATGTTCCCGATCGACGACGAGACGCTCCGCTACCTGCGGATGACCGGCCGCTCCGACGAGGTCGTGGCCCGCGTGGAGGCGTACGCGAAGGCACAGGGCCTGTTCCGCACCGACGACGCGCCGGAGCCGCGCTTCAGCGAGTCGCTATCGCTCGACCTCTCTACGCTGGTCCCGTCGCTGGCCGGGCCGAAGCGGCCGCAGGACCGGGTCGCGTTGTCGGACCTTCGCGACAGCTTCCGCGCCGCGTTCCCGAATGGCCTCCACACCCACGCGGACGGCACGACGCATGAGCACGAGGCCGATGCGCCGGAGGCGCGCGGCACCGTCGACGAGGCCAGCGACGAGTCCTTCCCCGCCTCCGATCCGCCGTCGTACACGCGCGACCCGGACGCCGGGGAGCACGCGACCCGGGCGCCCGCGCGACACGACCCCGAGCCGCTTCCGGCCGACGCCCATTACAAGGCAGCCGAGGTGCGCCTGGACGGCCAGCGCCATAAGATCCGGACCGGTTCCGTGGTCATCGCCGCCATCACCAGCTGCACGAACACGAGCAACCCCTCGGTGATGGTTGCCGCCGGCCTGCTGGCGCGAAACGCGGTCGCCCGTGGCCTCGAGACGAAGCCGTGGGTGAAGACCTCGCTGGCGCCCGGATCGCGGGCGGTCACCGACTACCTGAACGCCGCCGGCCTCATGGACCCGCTGGAGGCGCTGCGCTTCCACCTCGTCGGGTATGGCTGTACGACCTGCATCGGCAACTCCGGCCCGCTGGCGGAGCCCGTGGCGCGGGCGATCGAGCAGAACGACATCGCCGGCGTGGCCGTCCTGAGCGGCAATCGAAACTTCGAGGGCCGCATCCACCCGCTGGCGCGGGCCAGCTACCTCGCCTCACCGCCGCTGGTCGTTGCCTTCGCGCTCGCCGGCCGGATCGACATCGACCTCGCCAGCGAGCCGATCGGCGTCGACCGTGACGGGAAGCCGGTGATGCTGGCCGAGCTGTGGCCGAGCGCCGAGGACGTGGCCGGCGTGGTCCTCACCGCGGTGAGCGGCGACGTGTTCCGGCGCAACTATGCATCGGTCTTCGACGGTGACGACCGCTGGACCTCGCTGCCGGTGCCGGCCGGCGACCGGTACGCCTGGGATCCGGCATCGACCTACGTGGCGCGGCCACCGTTCTTCGACGGGCTCGGCGACGGTCCCGCCGATCCGGCCGACGTCATCGGCGCCAGGGCGCTCGCCGTGCTCGGCGACAGCGTGACCACCGACCACATCTCACCCGCGGGGTCCATCGCACGCACCTCGCCGGCCGGCGAGTGGCTGGTGGCCCACGGCGTGGAGCCACGCGACTTCAACTCGTACGGGTCGCGGCGCGGCCACCACGAGGTGATGATGCGTGGCACGTTCGCCAATATCCGCCTCCGCAATCTCCTCACCCCGGACGCCGAGGGCAACGTCACCGAGCACCTGCCGAGCGGTGAACGGATGAGCATCTTCGACGCGGCGGAACGCTATCGGACCGACGACACGCCGCTGGTGCTGCTGGCCGGTAAGGAGTACGGATCGGGCTCGTCGCGGGACTGGGCGGCCAAGGGTCCGCTGTTGCAGGGCGTGCGGGCTGTCATCGCCGAATCGTTCGAGCGCATCCACCGGTCGAACCTGGTGGGCATGGGCATCCTGCCCCTCCAGTTCCTGCCGGGCGAGAGCGTCGCCTCGCTGGGTCTGACCGGCCGTGAGACGTTTGACGTGCTCGGTGTCTCCGAAGGCCTGCGGCCGCACCAGGAGCTGACCGTGGTGGCCCGCGGCGAGGGCGGTCGCGAGACTCGCTTCCGGGTGGCCTCGCGCCTCGATGGGGAGATCGACGTGACGTACCTCCGCAACGGTGGCGTGCTCCAGACCGTGCTGCGGCGGCTCGCGGCCGGTTGACCGGGGATCCGGTCGCGGACCAGGCCGATGCGGTGGTCGGCGTCCTGGCGCGCGCCTTGCCCGCGGGGACCGTGGTTGGCGCGTACCTCTACGGGTCGGCGGTGGCCGGCGGTCTCCGTCGCGACAGCGACCTCGACTTCTTCGGCGTCGTCAACCGTCGGCTGACGCCTGCCGAGACGCGGGCACTGAGCGACGGGCTCATACCGATCTCCGATCGCGACTCGCGGCCGCCGTCGTGGCGGCCGATCGAGCTCACGCTCGCGGTCCATGGCGAGATCCGCCCATGGCGTTACCCACCACGGGTCGCCTTCCAGTACGGCGAGTGGCTCAGAGGGGAATTCCAGCGCGGCGACCTCGCGCCGTGGAACGACCCCAACCCGGACCTTGCGGTGCTCGTCACCATGGTCCTCGCCAGCGGGGTGCCACGGATCGGGCCGCCGGCTGGAGTGCTGCTCGCTCCTGTGCCGCCCGAGGACGTGAGCGCGATGGCCGATGAACTACCGTCGATGCTGGACGACCTGGAGTCCGATACCCGCAACGTCCTGCTCACGCTGGCGAGGATGTGGTCGACGGTGACAACGGGCGAGGTGCGAACGAAGGACGGCGCCGCGGACTGGGCGCTCATTCGCCTTCCCGAAGAGCATCGGCAGGTGCTCGAGCTGGCCCGCTCGTCATACCTCGGGAAGGCAGACGACCCCGCGTACGATCTGCGCGCCGTACGGTCGCATGCCGTCCTCGTGGTTGACCAGATCCGCCGCGCCAGCAGGAGGTGATCGGCCCCAACGTGCTGGAGTGGTTGACGGCCAGGCTCCACCGTCCGCCGTACCTTGAGGGGTCGCGCGCCAAGCCGTTGGTCGCAGCCGCCACCGAGCTGACCTACCGCGAGCCCCTCGCCGACGTTCTGCGGACCGCGGCCGAAGAGCTGGGCTTCGGCGCCGACATCGGTCTGGATCAATCACGACCAGCGCTTCGCCGGCGTGCCGAGCGATTCGAACGGACGACCGTGTTTGCGGCTCCGCGCACGTAACTGATACGAAGAGGGTCGAAGGCGGCGCGGAGTTGCGCCGGAGCGCAACCGCCGTCGAGAAGAATGCTCGGTCGTTGGGCCAAGTTCCCAGTTAGATGCGCCACCGCGCAAACCGCAAGGAGACCCGAGCCTCGTCCCGGGCGCGTTGCCGCCGACGGACGCATCGGGCTAGACTCTGCGGGCCACGGAATCCGCCACGCCGCACGGGAGTGCCCCACGATCGTGACCGTCTCCAGCGCCGATGACCTGCGCGCCCTCATCCGCGAGGTTCCCGACTTCCCCAAGCCGGGCATCCGGTTCTACGACATCACGACCCTCCTGAAGGACGCGGAGGCATTCCGCGAGGTGATCGACCGGATGGCCCAGCAGGTCGGGAGCACGCCGGTCGACGTCGTGGTCGGCATGGAGTCCCGCGGCTTCATCTTCAGCGCGCCGCTCGCCTACAAGCTGAACGCCGGATTCGTCCCGGTCCGCAAGCTCGGGAAGCTGCCGGCGGAGACGATCGAGGTCGAGTACGAGCTCGAGTACGGAACGGCGACGCTCGAGATCCACTCGGACGCCATCGGCAAGGGCCAGCGCGTTCTCATCGTCGACGACCTGCTGGCCACCGGCGGCACGGTGATGGGCACCATCGAGCTCGTGCGCCGGCTCGGCGGCGAGATCGCCGGCCTCTCGTTCATGGTCGAGCTTGGGGCGCTCAAGGGCCGCGACAAGCTCGGCGAGTTCGACATCCACGCGCTGCTGACCTACTGACGGCGGCGAGGGAACGAGCACGATGGCCGTCGCGGCGTCCCACCGGTCCCGCGCTCGGGCCGTCAGCGAGCGCGAGGAGATCGCGGCCTACCTGCGCACCGATCGCCGCTACGCGGCCTATGCCCTGGGCGACCTCGACGGCCCGAACCGCGGACGCGCGGCGTGGGGGATGGCGTACGACGACGCCGACCGCCCGACCGCCCTGGTGATGCACCACGAGGGACTCGTGCCGCAGCCGCTGTTCCTCATGGGCGCGCCGGACGGCTGCCGCGCCGTCCTGGAGTCGGTGCTGAAGCCCCGGGACGCCTACGTCCAGGGCACGGAGCTGCACGAGGCGGCGATCCGCGACCTCTACGAGCTGGACGCCCCGGTCCAGATGCTCCGCATGGTGGTCGACCGCGAGGCGTTCGCCCCGTTCGCCGGCCCGGCCGAACGGCTCACCGCGCTCGATATCGACGATCTCAATCGCCTCTACCAGCTCGGCTTCCGCGCCGGCTTCCCGCCGTCGGTCGTCGAGGATGGCGTGTACTACGGGGTCCGGGTCCGCGGCCGGCTGGTGAGCGCCGCCGGGACCCACGCCATCAACGCGCGCGAGGAGGTCGCGGTGGTCGGGAACGTGATGACGCACGCCGACTTCCGCGGGCACGATTTCGCCAAGATGGTGACGAGCGCCGTGACGGCGGACCTGCTCCAGCGCGTCACCGACGTGGCGCTGAACGTGCACGCCGACAACGGCCCGGCCGTCGCGGCCTACGCGAGGTTGGGATACCGTACCTACTGCCAGCTCACCGAGCGCCTCATTCACCGGCGCCAGGGCGGGTGGGGACTGATGAGACCGATACGAGAGGCGATGCGATTCCCGTGGCCACGAGAACCGAGATAGCGCACGACGTCGCCGAGGTCGGCCTCGCCGATGCCGGCAAGCTGAAGATCGAATGGGCGGATCGGCAGATGCCGGTCCTTGCCGGGATCCGCGAACGGTTCGCCGAGGAGCGGCCCCTGAGCGGCTGGCGGATCAGCGCCTGTCTCCACGTTACCGCCGAGACCGCGAACCTCGTCCGCACCCTGGCCGACGGCGGTGCCGATGTGGTGCTGTGCAGCTCGAACCCGCTCTCGACGCAGGACGACGTGGCCGCCGCGCTGGTCATCCACCACGGCATACCGGTGTACGCCATCAAGGGCGAGGATCGTGACAGCTACTACCGCCACATCGGGTCGGCCCT
>DASVEQ010000074.1:0-4413 GCA_036380455.1 Candidatus Limnocylindria bacterium
GCACGACGCCCACACGACGGGTCATGGTGATCGCGAGCTCGGTCGACGTCGCGCCGATGAGGAGGGCGGCGCCGAGCACCACGTGGACGAGGCTATGGAGCCCGTTGACCTCGAACAGCCCGAGCAGCGGGCCGGTGACGACGAAGCCGATGAGGCCGAGCGCCACGTAGATTGTGCCGAGGATCGCCGCGACCGCGCGAGCCATTCCCATGCGGGTGCACTCTCCGTCTGTCGGGTGGCCAGGCGTGGCCACGTTGGCGGGCGTCTAGCATACGAGTGCCGTCACGCATCGCAGGAGCCAGATCATCGACCGCTCCGCGCTCGTCCCGGAGCGCAGCTGGACCAGGGTCGACACCGCCGCGCTCGTCCTCATCACGCTGGGGGCCGCCGCGCTTCGGTTCGCGTCGCTCGGACGGCCGGTCGAGCTGGTGTTCGACGAGATCTTCTACGCCCGCGACGCGTGCTGGTACGTGGCCGGCACCGAGGCGGTATGCGGGATCACGGAGCTCGCCAGCCGAACCCATCCTCCGCTCGGGAAGTGGCTGATCGGGGCCGGCATCGCCGCCCTCGGCTACGACCCGGTCGGCTGGCGCGCCACGGTGGCCGTGGCCGGCACGCTGAGCATCTCGCTCCTCTACCTCCTCGCCTGGCGGCTCCTGCGCGCCATCGCCACGCCGATCGCCGCCACGATCGGGGCGGCGGCTGCGGCGACCCTGCTGGCCGTCGACCTTCTCGCGCTCGTGCAGTCACGCGTGGCGATGCTGGACGCCTTCATCGCCCTGTTCGTCATCGGCGCGGTCCTCGGTGCCGTGCTGGACCGGGACCGGCGGCGCGACCGCGCGGACCGCCCCTGGTGGTGGTGGCCGACGCTCGGCCGGCCGTGGCTGATGGTCGCCGGTGCCAGCCTCGGGGCCGCGGCCGCGGTGAAATGGTCCGGTGCCTACGTGGCGCCGGCGATCATCGGTCTCGTCGTCGTCTGGGCGATCGTCGACCGTCGGCGAGCGGATCCGGAGGCGGGGTGGGGCGGCTGGATCGGCGGCGCGCTGAAGCGCGAGGCGCTTCCGGTGGTCCTGGCGCTCGGCGTCGTGCCGGTGCTCGTCTACGCCGCCAGCTATACCGGCCGCATGCCCGGCGAGCTGCTTGCGCTGCCGTGGGACCCGGCATCGGTCTGGAACGGCATCTGGCAGCACCAGCGGGCGATGCTCGACTTCCACACCGAGCTCGGCGGCGACCACCCGTACCAGTCGCCCCCGTGGGCGTGGCCGCTGCTCCAGCGCCCGGTGGCCTACTGGTTCGGGGACGACGGCGGCGCGTACCGCGAGATCCTGGCGATGGGCAACCCGCTCGCCTGGTGGCCCGGGCTCGTGGCGCTTCCCGCGCTGCTGGTGACCTGGTCACGGGCCGGCTGGGGCTGGATGCGCCCGGAGCCGGTCATCCTAGCCGGGGCCGGGGCGACCTACCTGCCGTGGATCGTGCTCTCCGGCGACCGGAGCCAGACGTTCCTGTGGTACGTCCTGCCCACGCTCCCCTTCCTGTACCTGGCGCTCGGCTGTTTCGCGGCCTGGGCCTGGGCATCGGCGCGGATCCCCGCGCGGGCGGCTGCCGCGGCTCTCGGCGCGCTGGTCCTGGCGGGCTTCGTGTTCTGGCTCCCGGTCGCGACGGCGCTGCCGCTGGACCCGGACGCGTGGCGAATGCGGATGCTGTTCACCGATTGCGACCGGCCGGACGGGGTCGTGCAGGAGCTGCCGGACGACTCGACCAGCCAGGGGCTCCCGCCCGACGGGTGGTGCTGGATCTAACTCCCCAGCTCCACGGCGGCCCGGCGCTCGGCGGCCACCAGGCGACGTGTGAGCACCGCGCTCGACACCCCATGGAGCACGACCGAGGCGATGATCGCCACCGCCACCACGCTGAACAGCGGCCCGGCGTCGATGGGCGTGAGGACGGCGAAGGTGAAGCCCAGGTAGTAGATCGAGCCGATGCCGCGGATGCCGAACCAGGCGATGAACAGGCGCTGGCGCCACGGCAGGCCGCTCGGCAGCAGGCTGATGAGGACCGCCACCGGCCGGACGACCAGGACGAGCCCGAGGGCGGCGATGAGCACCGGCCAGCCGAGCTCGAGGACCCCGCCGATCGGCAGGACGCTGCCCAGCAGGAGGAGGACGGACAGCTCCGCGAGCTTCTCGATGACCAGCGTGACCTCGTGGAGCCGCTGGTTCACCTCGTGCCGGTGCTCGTACCGGCGGAACGCGACGCCGGCGGCGAAGACCGCCAGGAAGCCGTACGCCTCGACCAGCTCGGTGAGCCCGTAGACGGCGAAGATGGCGCCGATGGCGATGAAGGCGTCGAACGGGTTCGCCAGCCAGCCGTGGTGCAGGACGCGATACGTCGCGCCGGCGATCAGCCGGCCGGCAACGGCGCCGATGACGATGCCGGCGATCACCGCGTACAGAAGGTCGGCGGTCAGCCACTCGAACCACCAGTCGCCGATGCTGTCGAAGCCGCGTTCGTAGCCGAACAGCGCCAGCATCACGAACGGGAAGGCGAGCCCGTCGTTCATGCCGGCCTCGGCGGTGAGGCTGAAGCGCGCCTCGTCCTCCGGCTCGCGCTGCATCGGCCCGCCCACCTGGACGTCGTCCGCCAGCACCGGGTCGGTCGGGGCCAGCACGGCGCCGAGCAGCACCGCGCTCGCGACCGTCATGCCGATCAGCCATCCGCCGAGGAGAGCCATCCCGAGGATCGTGAGCGGCATGGCGACCGCCAGCAGCAGGACCGTCGTGCGCCAGTTGGCCCACGTCAGCGCCCGATCGAGCTTGACCCCCGCGCCGAACAACGAGACGAGCACGGCGGCCTCCGCCGCGCGGCTGAACAGAGCGGCGTCCTCGATCGGGTCGTACCAGTTGACGCCGACGGCGCGCAGCAGCAACCCGGCCGCCACGCCGACGACGAGGTACACGAGGGCCGCGGAGAATGGACGGCCCTTCTGCACCGACAGGAGCACCGCACCGATGAGGACGACGGCACCGCCGATGAGCAGCAGGAGCTCGTACAGCCCAGGTTCGATCGGCCAGCCGGGCGCGCGCGCAACGACGCCGGTCACGAGGAGCTGCACGCGCGGATGCTAGCGGTGCCAGGAGCATTGGTTCTCGCCGCCCGGTTTGCGCCGCGGCGCACGTAACGGGGAAGATGGACCCGGTGCGCACCTGATCAACGGCGTTCCTTGCGTACCGGTGCAAATTCGTTCGTCCGCCACAGCTGATTGGCGGCAATGCTGCCAGTTACATGCGCTCCCGCGCAAAGCCTGGGGTGCCGAGGCCAAGGAAGGGTCGAGTCGCGACCGATGACCCATGTCGAAGGTACCTCCGCCGGGCCGTCCAAGGCACGCCGGCTGCTGCTCAGCGGTCCATGACGATCTCGATTTCGGTCGAGCGAGAGCGCCGTGCCTTGTCGATCACCCACGAGCCGGTGTGCGTGCGGTGCGGTCACGGCGAATCGCTGCATCCGCAGCGCGACCTCGCGTGCCTGGTGTGTGATCAGCGGGCCAGCGTCGGCCTCATGAGCCACTTCTGCACCGGCTTCCTGTCGGATCGAGTGACCGCCGCCGCTCACTGACTGGTTCGCGTGATGTAGGCCGGGACCTTGGACAAGTGCCGGCCGCGCACTCTCCCGAGGGCCTCAGCTCCGTCCCAATGCCCGGCGAAAGGATTGCGCCACGCCATCCATCGTCGTCCACGCCCACGCGACGGCGATCACGGCCACGAAGAGGAGCACGAACACCGTCGGAGGCGACAGCTGCCGCATCGGGTCATCCTATCCCGTCAGACCCTGTTTCGAGATCCAGACCGAACACCTGTTCCAGGAACAGGGTCGGGTTGGCGTGCCCGAGAGGACTCGAACCTCCGACCTTCAGGTCCGCAACCTGACGCTCTATCCACTGAGCTACGGGCACCCGTGCAGCCGATCCGATGCGGGGTTTCGGGATCGGTGGCGGAGAGGGAGGGATTCGAACCCTCGGAAGAGGAAACCCCCTTCAACGGTTTAGCAAACCGCCGCACTAGGCCACTATGCGACCTCTCCGCGAGCGGCGCCGATGATAGCATCAAGGCCCTTCCCGCCAGCCAGAGCCCAGCCGTGCAGCGCCTCCCCGTCATCGGTCAGTCCTTCGCTCATTCCGCCTTCGAGGCGGTGCAGCGCGCCGCCTTCGAGGCGGCGGATCTGCCCATCGCGATCGAGCGCTGGGAGCGCAAGCCCCATCAGCTGGCGGCAGCAATCGAGGAGCTCCGGGACGAGGCCTTCGCCGGTGCGCTGATTGCCGCTCCCCACAAGGAGCGGACGGCTGCCCTGGCGGACCTCCTCTCCGACGACGCCAAGGTGAGCGGCGCCGCCAACGTGGTGGTGCGCGAAGGGGCGCGC
>DASVEQ010000075.1:0-2444 GCA_036380455.1 Candidatus Limnocylindria bacterium
GCAGGATGTGGTTGATCTCCTCGCGCTTCGCAAGGACATCGTCGAGCGGGATGTCGCCGATGACGGCGCGCAGGGTCGTCGCCGCCAGGGCCTGCGAGGCGCCGGTGAAGTCGGTGACCGCGGTGACCGTGGTCTGCGGGTCGAAGACCTTCGAGTAGACCAGGAAGTCGATGTTGATGGGCGCGTTGTCCTTCGTGATGCAGGTTTGCTGCGGCACCTCGAGGAAGCGCTCGCGGAGGTCGACCTTCACCGCCTGCTGCACGAACGGGATGAGCAGCACGATCCCAGGCCCGCGCGCGCCCTGCAGCCGGCCGAAGAAGAACACGACGAGGCGTTCGTACTCGCGCACGATGTGGACGATGCTGAACAGCAGCCACAGGCCGATCGCGACCCCGATGGCGATGAGAATGGGCCCGATCAGCTCACTCATGTCGTCTGCTCCTCCGTTGCTCCCCCGTCGCCGGCGGGCGCCGGCTCGACGATTAACTCGAGCCCTTCGACGCCCACGACCCGGAGCGGCGTTCCCGCTCCGATCTCGGTCCCGCGGCTGCGGGCGGACCAGCTCTCGCCGCCAGCATAGGCGATCCCGGTCGGACCGATGAGCGTCTGGGCGGTGGCCACGCCGCCGACGAGCGCGCCGACGGGCCGGTTCGCCACACCCCCGGTTCGGCGCATCTGCATGAGCGCCCGCACGAGCACCCAGGCGTAGGCGACGCCTACCACGACCACGATGCCGATGATCCAGGGGCTGATGCTGACGTCGAACGCGAACTCTCCGGGCTCCACGCCGGTCCACAGCGCGAAGGCGCCGAGCACCAGCGACACGATCCCACCCACCGTCAGCAGCCCATAGCTGGCGACCACCGCCTCGAGGGCCAGCAGGCCGATGCCGATGAGCACCAGCAGCAGCCCACCCACGTTGAGCGGCAGCGCGTTGCTCCCGATCAGCGCCACGACGATGGCGATGGCGCCCAGGATCCCCGAGAAGAAGTTCGGGTGGAACAGCTCGGCCAGGATCCCGTAGAAGCCGATCGTGAACAGCAGGAAGGCGATGTTCGGGTCGCTGAGCAGGTGGAGGAACTGCTGGCCGGGGTTCATCTCCAGCTCGCGGATCGTGGCGCCGTTCAGTGCCGGCAGCGGCTGCCCGTTGAAGTCGTAGGCGCGCCCGTCGGCTCGCTGGCCTTCGTCGATATCGGCGAACAGCTGGTCCAGGTCGGATGCCAGGAGGTCAGCCACCGGCGGGTCCATCGCCACCGCGTCGGCGGCGCTGATGCTGGCCGCCTCGCGCACGGCGTCCTCGGCCCAGTCGGCGTTGCGCCCGTGCTGGTCCGCCAGGCTCCGGATGCGAGCCACCGCGTCGTTGGTCACCTTCTCGGCCAGCGTCTCGGGCAGGTCCTCGCCGCCCCCACCGACGACGGAGGCCGCACCGATGTTCGTATTGGGCGCCATGGCCGCCACGTCCGCCGCGAGCGTGATGAAGGTCGCGGCGCTCCCCGCCCGCGCGCCCTCGGGGGCCACCCAGGCGATGACCGGCACCTCGCTGGCCAGGATAGCCTTGATGATCCGATCCATGCTCGTGAGCTCGCCGCCCGGCGAATCGATGACGACGAGCGCGGCCACGGATCCACCCTCGCCCGCCACGCGCAGCGCCTCCTCGACATACGCGGCATTCACCTGGTCGATCACGCCGGTGAGCTCGATGCGCGACACCTCGTGGCCATCGGCCGCGACGGGGGCCGCCAGGCCGATGATCCCCGATGCCAGGCTCACCGCCAGCAGCGCACGGCGCATCATGCTTTGAGTATACGGGCCACGTTCCGGCTCGCCCGCTTGCCGACCAGGCCGGCGACCCGCGCCCGGGCTTGCGAACATCTCGGACATTGCGCCATCGCAGGTCGGTTGTCCGACTCGAGGGCGCTCGACTTGGACAATGTGCACCTGGATGGCCACGACGGGGCCGCTGCGTCGCACGCGGCCGCTCTTCGAGCGTGGACGCCCGGCCGAGCCGGCACCGCGGCCGGCTCCTGTCCCTGCGGCGGCCGGTTATCCGAGTCGGACCTCCCTCCGGTGGCTCGAGGGCGCGAGGTCGAGACTCTCGACCACGAGGCGTGACCAGGTCTCCAACCGATCCCAGCTGTCGGCAAGCGCATGGGCATCCGCGAATGCGCCGACCAGCTTGTCGCGTTCGCGCACGCGGACCGAGCGGCCGGCCGCCTCGACCTCGAATACGACTCCCAGGTGGACCGATCCGACCGGGTTCGACTCGTCGTTCAGCAACCCGATCAGCTGGAAGTCGGGCTCCCAATCGGCCTCCAGCTCCTCCGACCACTCGCGGCGCAGTCCGCCCACCAGCGCGTCCTCCCCCGCGTCGACCGGGTTGAGGTGCCCGCCCACGCCGATGCTGGCCTTCCCGTGGAGGCGAGCGTCGCCGCCGGCATCGGTCC
>DASVEQ010000076.1:0-29792 GCA_036380455.1 Candidatus Limnocylindria bacterium
TGGCGCGGGAACGCCGGCCGCATCTCGTGACGCTGTACGGGCAGCCCGGCGTCGGGAAGAGCCGTCTGACCGCTGAGTTCCTCGATCTCGTCGGTCGTCGGGATCCGCCCCCGCGCGTCGTGCGCGGCCGATGCCTGTCGTACGGCTCGGGCGTCACGTTCTGGCCCCTGGCGGAGATCCTCAAGGGGGTTGCGGGAATCGCCGACGGCGACGCCCCCGCCGATGCGGTGACGAAGCTCGAACGCCTGGCCGCTGAGCTCGACGCGGCACGGCTCACGGATGGCCGTCGAACGACGGCGTTGCTGGGGTCGACCGTGGGCATCAGCCTGCCGGGATACGACTTCGGCCACCTGGATCCCGAGGTCCTGCGGTCCGAGATCTTCGAGGCGTGGCGGAGCTTCTTCTCGGCCATTTCCGAGCGGGAGCCGATCGTCGCGGTCATCGAGGACATCCATTGGGCGGAGCCAGCCCTGCTGGACATCCTCAGCGACCTCGGGACGCGGGTGCAGGGCAGCGTGCTGTTCCTCTGTCCGGCGCGTCCCGACCTGGTCGATCGCAGCCCGACCTGGGGCGGCGGCCGGCCGAGCTTCTCTGCCTTGTTCCTCGACCCGCTGCCTCGCGAGCAGGCGAGCCAGCTGGTCACGATGCTGCTCGAGGTGGAGTCGCTGCCCGATGGCGTCCACGAGCGGATCGTCGAGCGTGCTGGCGGCAACCCCTTCTTCGCCGAGGAGATCGTTCGTCATCTCGTCGACCGGCGCGGTGCCGACCGCGGGACGGCCGATGACCAGGCCGCCGACCTCGTGGCGGTGCCGATCCCGGATACCGTCCAGGCCGTGATCGCCGCTCGGATCGACCTGCTGCGTCCTGACGAGAAACGCGCGCTGCAGGCCGCGGCCGTCGTCGGGCGCATCTTCTGGCCGACCCCCGTTGCGCGCTACCTGGACAGCGCTCCCACGCGGGTCGTCGAACTGCTGCGTGGCCTCGAGTCGCGGGATCTCGTGCTATCGCGCCTCGACTCCAGCATGCGCGGGCAGCCGGAGTTCATCTTCAAGCACGCCCTGGTACGCGACGTCGCCTACGAGAGCATCCCGAAGCGCGACCGCGCCATGGCGCATCTGGAGATCGTCCGATGGATCGAGGAGGCGGTAGGTGAGCGCCGCCTCGAGGTCGTGGAGCTTCTGGCGTACCACTACACCGCCGCGCAGCGGGCGGCGGTGTGGGGACGCGTGGAGCCCGACCGGCGAGAGCAGATCCGCGTCCGGGCGGTCGAGCTCCTGTTCGACGCCGCGGACGAGGCCGGTCGGCTCTTCGCAATGGATCGCGCCATGGAACGCGTCACGACCGGCCTCGAGCTGGCGCTGGGCCCGGTCGAGCGCTCGCGCGGCCTCGAGGCGCTGTCGAAGCTGGCGCTCTGGCGGGACAACGGCGACGAGGCGTGGCGTGCCGCCAGAGAGGCCGTCGACCTTCGAATGACGGCGCCAGGCCCGGTCGATCGCACCGCCATCGCGCGGATGTGCGGGCATCTCCTGGCGATGCCGACCCGCTGGCCCGGCCTGCTGCGCACCCTGCCGTCGCGGGAGGAGGCGCAGCCCTACCTCGACCTCGGCTTCTCGATGCTGGATCCGGGTGACAGCGAAGAGCGCATCGGCCTGTTGCTGGCGAAGGGGGCCTGGGGATGGGGCTTCGGCGAGGCCGACCGCGATCCGGCGCGGACCGAGGAGTACCGCCTGGCGGCGGAGGAGGCAGTTCAGATCGCTCGTCGCATGGGACGGCTCGACCTGCTCTCGGCTGCGCTCGACACGGCCGGCGCGGTGAGCCAGGAGATCGGTGGTTACGGGCTTGCGACCCGGCACCAGCTCGAGCGGCTCGAGCTCGTGCCGAAGCTCGATGACCCATCGGAGATCGCCGACATCATCGGGACCCTCGCCTGGCATTACGTCCACATCGGGGAGTACCGCAAGGCCACGGAGCTCGAGCCCTCGACGTTCTCGCAGCGGTGGGGGCTGCACATGCCGCTGCTCAGCCATCGGACGAAACTCGCCTTCAACGCCGTGGCGCTGTACCGGATGGGGCGCTGGGATGACTTCTGGGAGGCGTTGCGCGGCATCGACGCCACGATCGACCACTCGAAGGCGATCACCTATCACCTCATGCGGCTGTATGCCGTGGCCGCCTACCTCCATGAGATTGCCGGCAGATCCGCGGAGGCCGATGCCCTGATCGAAGAGCTGGACCGCTCCCAGGCCACGCGTGGCGACACGGGCGTCTCGTCGGCACGGCTGTGGATCGTCGAGATCCTCCTCCGCCGGGGCCGAGTCGATCTCGCCCGTCAGCGGCTCTCGGTAGCCGATCCGTCCCGCGACCGACAGAACCTGGACCTGACCTACGAGGCATGGGCCGAGCTGTTCGGGCATGAGGGATCGTGGGCTGAGGCGCCACAGCTCATCGCCGACGCACGCGATTGGGCGGCGCACGGCGGGCTGCTCGCCCTGCCCGCGGTCGCCGACCGACTCGAGGGGAGGATGCTGAGCGCCGATGGCGACGCGGAGCGTGGGGTCGAGCTCCTGCGCACCGCCCGCGACACGTTCGACAGGCTGGAGGCCGAGTGGGACCGCGCCCGGACCGACCTCGACCTCGTCGACGCGCTCCTCTCGCTCGGCCGCACTGCCGAGGCGGCCCGGGTCGCGGCCGGTGCTCTCGCCACCCTCGAGCGCCTGGAGGCGCCCGTGGAGATCGCACGTGCCCGCGAAGCGCGCGAGCGGGCCGGCTGACCTTAGGCTCTCCCTAGCCCCGCGGGGCGGTGAGCTTGCGAATCCAGCGCGTCAGGCGCCGCTGAAGCAGCTCGTACGACAGGTGCTGGCGGCCGAGCGCGAAGTTGTGGCGGGCGATCCGGCCCTGCCGCCGCGGGTCGGCGAGCGCGCGCTTCACCTCGCGCACCGTGTCGGCGGTGATGGCGCCGGTGATCTCGATGAACCTGAAGCCGAGGGGGCGGATGTCGGCGTCGTACACGCTGTAGCGGTTCACGACGATCGGTCTGCCGTAGTAGATCGCCTCCACCAGCGCGTTGCCGTAGCCCTCGTACAGGGACGGATAGGTGATGAGGTCGGCGGCGAGGTAGGCGTCGTGGAGCGAATGGGCCGGGCGCAGAGGCTTGCCCTCGAGATCCGGGGCAAACCGGTCAGCCGCGTACCGCAGCCGCACGCCGTGGCGCTCCGCGAGCCGCTCGAGATCGACGAGGTAGTCGAGGCCTTCGTCCCCGGCTGGGCTCGTGATCAGCAGCACCGCGCGCCGGTCGCGGAGGCGGCCCACGAGCTCGATGGCCAGCTCGATGCCCTTGCGGGGCACCACGCGCGTCGGCTGCACCACCAGCAGCCCTCGGTGATCCATCCCGAGCTCGCCCCGCAGCTGGCGCCGGACCGCGGGGCGTGGACGCGGCCGGGTGACCCTGAAATCGAACACGTTCGGCATCACCGACGAGTCGATGCCGCGACGCTTGCGCAGCTGCTTCGCCGCGAGGCTGTTGATGCTCACGTGGCGAACGTTCGGCAGGTCGGGCGGGAAGGCCCACTCCAGCAGCTCCGGGACCGCGCAGGTCGCGAAGCGCTCTCGTTCCCACCAGTAGTCGTGGTGGTGGCCGATGGCCGGGATGCCCAATGACTCCACCAGGCGGCGAAGGGCGACGCCCAGCGGCAGGTGCATCGGGATCGCCCACGCGTTCTGGACGATCAACAGCTCGATCCGCTGGATGGCGATCCAGCTCTCGATGACCGGGACGAGCTGGTTCGCGAGCCGATCGATCTCGGCCCGCACGGCATCGGCGTCGCTGGCCGGATCGAAGGCGGCGGCGGTGACGCGGGCGGCGGGCGGGTAGGCAAAGTGCATCGGCGGCACGAGCCGGGCCGTGGGCCGCAGGGCGTCCACGTCCCCGGCCAGCAGCCGGACGTCGTGCCCCATCCGCTCGAGCACCGCTTCCCACTTCGCCGCCTCGAAGGTCACGCCGTCGACGCCGAAGAGCCGGGTGGACACGATCCCGATGCGCATGCGCGCTGATCCTATCGCCGCGCGACGGCGAGCATCGGCTCCAGTCGTCCATTGCGGTCCAGGATGCGGAGCGCGGCGAGGGCGGCGCCGGGCCACGCGAACCAGTGGCGGATCCGCGTCGTGGCCTCGGTGCCATAGGCCTCCGGCAGCATCCCGTCGCTGAAGGCGGCCTCGTGGAGGCGAGCCAGGGCGGCCGCCGCCTCCTGCTGATCGCCGACGAGACGCGCTCGGAGCCAGGCCTGGAGGTCGCCGAGCGTCCAGGCTCCCGGGGTGTGGACGGATCCGAGGCCCGCGCGGTGGCCGGCGAACCAGGCCGGGTTGGCCGGGCTGAAGGCGAAGTCCATCGTCGCCCGCCAGCCGGGGTCGTCGGCGCGGCAGAATCCCCACAGCGGCGCGAGGGCGGTCGGCAGGTCGTTCGCGTCGTGGTACGCGACACGCACTCCATGGCCGTCGACGGCGTACGCCCAGGCGTCGCCGCCGGCGGCGTGGTGTCGCTCGAAGGCATTCCGGGCCCGGCGTGCCGTGTCCGCCAACGCGGCCGGGTCGATCGAGGCGGCCGGTGCGACCTCGGCCAGCCGCTCGGCGGCGTACCACAGCAGCACCTGGGAGGCACCGATGAAGGGAGCCGCCGCCGGGTCGTCGGCCGCCGTCTCGGTGCTGGTGATGAGCCCGCTGCCGGGGTCGATCGCGCCCATCGTGGCGGCCCATGCGACGTCGAGCGCCGCGTGCCAGTCGACCCCCGCCGGAAGCTCGCCGGTCAGGCGCCAGTAGTCGGCGAGCTCGACGAACGGGTAGAGCTGCTGGTCGGCCTGGAAGGCGAGGTCCTTGCGCCTGCCGTTGGCGTGGTGGCTGCGGACCCAGCGACCATCGGGGCGCTCGCACCGCCGCCACAGCCAGCGCAGGTGGTCGGCGACGCGCTCGCGGTCGCCCGGTGCGTTCGCGGCGAGCAGGGCGAGGGCCTGCCAGTACGCGTCGCGGGTCCACGACAGCGGCAGGATGCGGTGGTCGGTCAGGATGGCCCGCTCGCCGTCCGCCACGCGCAGGGCAGTGCAGCCACGGACGTAGGCTACGGCCCGGGCGGCCAGCCGGTCGGGCTCGCGGGTGGTGACGACGGGCATCGTCCTCACGCCGGGAGTGGCGACGACGATCTCGAGCTCCAGCGGGTCTCGCCCTTCCGGTCCGACGGTGCCGACCAGCTCGCCGCCGACGCGCGCCCAGTCGATCGGCGCGCCGCGGACGGTCACCACCACGGTCGCCGGGAGCGCCGGCGCAGACACGGTGACTGTCCCGTCGGCCGGCTCGAGGGTCGTGGTCGCTCCCGTCGGAGACGGAGGGTTGAGCTCGGTGATCTCGGCCAAGGATGGTCGGTCCAATCGGCCGCGAAGCCGCACCCGGACCTGCCCGGCGCCCCGTGGGATCGACCAGCGCTGGCAGAGTGCGCCGGACGGCTCCGCGGAGGCGACGACCGTGACGCCGGCGCCTGACCACGCCGGGGCGTCGACGTCGGCGACGCGGAGGTCCAGGGCGGGCGGGGAGCCGTCGAGCTCGACCACCAGGAAGGCGTGTGCCGCCTCGGTCATCGCCAGCCGATGGCGACGGGTGGCGACCGGGTCGCCCCTCAGGGAGTCGTCGAACGGCGGCAGGGCGGAGAGCTCCACGAAGCCGTGCCCGATGTGCGCCATGCCGACCGACAGCCAGGCGGCCGAGCCCGGGTCGAACGAGGCGCAGATCGCGCCGGTTCCCACGTCTGCCGGCTTGTCTGCGGCGCGCACGGCTCAGCCGGGCGGCGCGGTATCGCGCTCCTCGGCGGTCGGCGGGCCGTGAGGCACGTCCACGCCTGCCGCGTCCCGCGCCCCGAGCGCCACCTCGCGTTCCACGTCCAGCCACCGAATCCGCGCCGGGTCGATCGCCACGCCGACCTCGCGGTCGCGCTCGAGACGCTCCTCCGGCCGGGTGATCGCCTTGACCTGCGCCGCGCCGACCTGCAGCGTGACGAGGTTGTGCGAGCCGAGCGGCTCGACCACGAGCACCCGGCCGCGCAGGTCGTTCGCGCCGACCTCGGAGCGCAGCTCGATGTTCTCGGCGCGGATGCCGAGCAGCACGGCGCCGGCGTGGTCGCCAAGCTCCCCTTCGGTCGGGACGCGCAGGGCACCGGCATCGGCCAGCACGGCGACCGGCTGCCCATCGCGCCGCTCGATCTCGACCGACAGGAAGTTCATCGGCGGATTGCCGATGAACCCGCCGACGAAGCGGTCCACCGGGCCGTCGTAGATCGTCAGCGGATCGCCGACCTGGATGATCTTCCCGGCGCGCATGACGGCGACGCGGTCACCCATGCTCATCGCCTCCACCTGGTCGTGGGTGACGTAGATCGTGGTCGAGCCGATCTCGTTGAGGAGGCGCTTGAGCTCGGCGCGGGCCTCGAGCCGGAGGAGCGCGTCGAGGTTCGAGAGCGGCTCGTCCATGAGCAGCACCTGCGGCTGCATGGCCAGCGCGCGGGCCACCGCGATCCGCTGCCGCTGGCCGCCGGAGGTCTGGGCCGGGTAGCGGTCGAGCAGGTTGTCGATGTGGAGCAGCTCGGCAGCGTCGGTCACCTGGCGCTGGATATCGGCCTTCGCGGCCTTCTGCATCCGCAGGCCGAAGGCGATGTTCTCGAAGACCGTCATGTGCGGGAAGACGGCGTAGCTCTGGAAGACCATGGCGATGTCGCGCCTTCGCGGCGGCAGATCGGTCACGTCGCGGTCGCCGATGACGATCTGGCCGCCGTCGATCTGCTCGAGGCCCGCGATCGAACGCAGCAGAGTCGTCTTGCCGCAGCCGGACGGGCCGAGCAGGACCATGAACTCCCCGTCGGCGACGGTGAGCGACACGTCGTCGATGGCCCGCACGCTCTTGAACAGCTTGGTGACGCGCTCGACCCGGATCTCAGCCATGCGGGCTCGGCCTCCTCACTTCACGACCCGGCCCCACAGACCGAGCAGGTAGCGGCGGATGAAGAAGATGACGACCAGGCTCGGCACGAGCATCACGAACCCGGCCGCGAACTGGAAGTAGATCGGCGACTGGGTCAGGGCGGTCAGGATCTTGGCGGGCAGGGTCGGGTTGCGGAGGGTCAGGATCACCGCCGCGAAGACGTCGTTCCAGCTCAGCACCCAGGTGAAGATGGCGGCCGCCGCCAGGCCCGGCAGGGCAAGCGGCAGCGAGACCCGCAGGAAGGCCTGGATCGGGTTGCATCCCAGCGTCTGGGCGGCCTCCTCCAGCTCGCGCGGCACCGACACGAACACGCTCGACGTGATCAGCACGGTGAACGGCAACGCCAGGGCCGTGTGCATGAGGGCGACGCCGATGACCGTGTCGTCGATGCCCCACACCCGGTAGGTGACTGCCAGCGGGATGGCGAGGATGACGATCGGGAAGGCGCGCGTCGCCAGCACGACCAGCCGATAGCCGTTCCGTCCGCGGAAGGCGTAGCGGGCGATGGCGTAGCCGGCCGGAGCCCCGATCAGCAGGGACAGGGCCAACGTGATGAGCGCGACGATGACGCTGCGCCAGAAGGCGTCGAGCACCCCCGAGGCGTTGATGAAGAACAGGATCGTGTCGACGCTC
This sequence comes from Candidatus Limnocylindria bacterium, assembly GCA_036380455.1. Taxonomy (GTDB): domain Bacteria; phylum Chloroflexota; class Limnocylindria; order QHBO01; family QHBO01; genus JACDBZ01. Next base: position 7,648 of record DASVEQ010000076.1, read on the forward strand.
ACCGCCTGGGGGATGACGCTCTTCGGGAAGTCGAACGCGTTCTCCCGTGGCGTGAAGGCGGACACGGCGATCAGGTAGATCGGAACCAGGATGAAGAGGGCCAGCAGGACGGCGGCCAGGTAGATCAGCCCTCGGCCGACCAGCCGCTCGCGCCCTGCGCGGCGCCGAGGCATCGGCACGTCGTGCCGAGCGGCCGTCATGCCTGGTGCTCCTCGCGCGTGGGCAGCAGGACAAGGAAGAGGACCGTGCTGACCAGCGACAGGATGAGGATCAGGCCGGCATAGGCCGCGGCCACGTTGTCGTTGTCGATGTCGGTCGCCCAGCGCTGCGCCTCATCGGCGAGGACGTCGAGCCCGCTTCCGGCCAGGGCGATGACGGTGGCGAACACCTGGAAGGCGAGGATGGTGCGCAGGATGAGCGCGACCTGCAGGCTCGGCCGCAGCATCGGCAGGACGACGCGGCGGACCTTCTGCCAGGTGGTCGCGCCGTAGACGTCGGCCGCCTCGAGGAACTCGCGGGGGATCGACTGGAGCCCGGCGACGAGGATGATCATGATGATCGACGTCGCCCGCCACGCCTCGGCGATGACGACGATGCCGATGAGCAGCCACGGCGTCTCCGCGCTCTGCCACGTGATCGGGCGCTCGAGGATGCCGATGCCCATGAGCACGGAGTTCAGCCAGCCGCTCTGGGTGAAGATGCTGACCCACACGATGCCGGCCGCCAGCTCGCTGATGCCGAGCGGCAGGGCGTAGACGTACAGCCACATGCCCTGTCCCTTGAGCTGGGCATTGATGACGAGCGCCATCGACATCGCGAGGGCGAACTGGATCGGGATCACGAGCACGACCAGGGCGATCGTGGTCAGCAGCGCGTCCCGGAAGCTCGCGTCGCCGAGCATGCGCTCGATGCTCGCAAGGCCGAAGCTTCCGTCCGGCGCCTGGAACGCCAGGGTGAACGCCTGGACCATCGGGGTGGCGAAGAAGAGCGCCAGGAACAGGACCGATGGCAGGAGGAGGGCGTACGGGGCCCACCCCAGGCGCGCCGTCATCGGGAGTGGCCCGGGGCGGCGCGCGCCGCCCCGGGCTCATCGGTTCGCACTACTGCGCCTGGCAGGCGCCGTCACTCTCGGGATCCGGTGGCCAGCACGGCGCGCCGGACGCCTCGAACACCGCCTGCAGGTTCGGCAGCTGCTCCTCCAGGATCGTGGCCGGGTCGCCGCCGTCCAACACGACGCCCTGGAAGACGTCGCGGAAGACCTGGCTGTACGCCCCGCCCTGGTCGCCGAGCCCGACCGGCAGGTAGGCCGGAAGGGCGTCGGCGGCGTTGAGCTGCGCTTCGACCGCGTCGATCTCGGCCTGGAGGCCGGGTCCGACGTCGGGAAGGTCGGACTCGATCACCGGGAAGAAGGAGACCGCGCTGAGGGTCGCCGCCTGCGTCTCGGGCGAGAGCAGGTAACGGATCAGGTCCTTGGCGCCCTCCGGATTCGCCGAGGTGGTCGGGATGCCCAGGCCGGCGACGACCGGCATGTACGCCTTGCCCTCCGGGCCGGAGGGCACCGGGAAGGCGATGATCTCGTCGGGCATGTTCTCGAGCGCCTGGATCAGGCGGGCGGTGTGGTCCCACGCCACCCAGACCTCGCCCGACTGGAGCGGCTCCTGCATGAAGCCGTACGTCGTCGATGCGGGGTTGACGTACTCCCACGTGTCGGCCAGCCAGTTCCACATCTCCACCGCCTCCGAGCTGGTGAACGTCGTGTTGACGCCGCCGGTGAAGGCCGGATAGCTGTAGCCCTGGAAGAACCGATGCAGCAGGCCGTCCTCGCCGGCCGGGAAGCCCAGCCGACGCTCGCCGGTCTCCGCCTCGATGTTGGCACCCCAATCGGTCAACTGCTGCCAGGTCAGGTCGTTGACGTCCGCCCCGTCAGGCAGGTACTCGAGGGCCTCCGTGCGGGCCGCCATGACGTAGGTCGCCTGCATCCACGGGATGTACAGCTGCTGGTCGGTCCCGAGCTTGCCGAACTCGAGGTACGTCTCGTTGATGCCGAGGTCCGCCAGGTCCTCCGCCACGTCCGAGAGGTCCATGAGCAGCCCGTCCGCGCCGAACGAGCTGAACTCGCCGTCGAGGCCGCCGATCAGGCTGATCTCGCCTTCGCCGGCTTGCTCCTGAGCCTGGATCTGGTCGTTGAAGGGACCGGCGTCGAGGCCGACGAACTCCACCTCGCCCTCGAAGTCGGCGAGGATCTCGTTGTTCATCAGCTCCTGCTCGGCAGTCGGCACCAGCTGGCTGGAGACCATGACGATCTCGCCGGTGCCCGCGCCGTTTCCGTTGGCGGGGCTGGCACTATCGCCGTTGCCGCCGTCCGGGCTGGCACCGTCATCGGCGGTACAGGCTCCCATCACGAGGGCCATGACGGCCGTGATGGCCAGCAGCCGCCATCGGTGCAGTCGTTCGTTCGTTCGCATCGCTCTGGTCCTCCTCCTCGAAGCGAACGGCCCGATTGGCACGGGCCGATGTGATGCCGTCTCAGCCTCCGTCCGACGGGTCGCTGGACGGTCCGGATTCGTCGCTGCAGCCGCAGGAGCGGCGCAATCGAACGGTGGCCGGCACGCGGACCTCGCGCGCCGATTGGGTCGTGGTCCCGGGGGTTCCTCCCATGCGCGTCAGCAGCAGGCGCGCCGCCTCGGCGCCGATCTCGGCGGCGTCCACCGCGACCGTCGTGAGCGGCGGATCAGCGAGCTGCGCCCACGCGATGTCGTCGAAGCCGGTGACCGGCAGGGCTCGCAGCTTCGTGCCGCGCAGCCGATGCAGCGCGCCGATCGCCATCGCGTCGTTCACTGCCATCACCGCGTCGGGCGGCGAGCTCATCAGCTCGGTCGCCAGGCGCGCCCCGTCACGCATGGTCGTCTCGGCGGCGCGCAGGATCGTGAGCTCCGCGTCTGTGTCCTGGATCGCGTCGCGGATGCCCGCGATGCGCTCGGCTGTGCTCGGCCAGCCGGCCGGTCCCGCGAGGCAGGCGAGGCGACGGTAGCCATGGTCCGCCACCAGGTGCCGAGCCAGGCGCTCCATGCCGGGCCGATTGTCGGCGAGCACCGAATCGGCGCCGCGCAGACGATTGTCGACCATGGTCATCGGGCGGCCCGCCGCGAGCAGGGCCCGCAGCGCCCGCTGTGGAAAGGCCGGGCCGAGGACGACGACGCCGTCGGTCCGCCCCGCCCGGACCGCGGCCAGGCCCGCGATGCGCCCGATGCCCTCGTCGTCGACCGGCACGTAGAGCAGGTCGTGGCCGGCTGCGCGCAGGGTTCGTGAGATGCCATCAACCACGCGCGACGAGAACGTGCCCTCGCCATGGGCGGGGTACTGGGCGTGATGGACGAGCAGCGCGACCGTGGCGGTGCGGGCCGTCGACAGGTCCCGCGCGGCGCGGTTCGGCAGGTAGTCGAGGTCGATGGCGGCGCGCTCGACCCGTTCGCGGGTCGTGCTGGCCACGTAGCGACGGCCGTTGAGGACGCGCGAGGCGGTCGCCTCGGAGACGCCGGCCCGGCGGGCGACGTCGTTGAGTGTCGCTGCCATGTGGCGATACCCAGGTGCCCTCCCTGCAAGCGCTTCCATGTGGAACCGCTTGCAGAAGATACCACGCGCCCGCAACCGGTCAGGAAACACGCCTCGGGCGCCGGCCAGCCCGGCCCCGTACACTCAGGCCCATGTCCTCCCTCCCCGTGGTCGCCATCGTCGGGCGCCCGAACGTCGGCAAGAGCACGCTCTTCAACCGGCTCATCGGCGAACGGCTGGCGATCATCTCCGACGTCTCGGGCACCACCCGCGACCGCGTCTACGGCACCGCCGAGTGGAACGGACGCACGTTCACCGTGGTGGACACCGGCGGCCTCGAGCTCGACCCGGGGACGGACATCGAGGAGCGGGTTCAGGACCAGGCGCGGGTGGCCGTCGAGGAGGCCGACCTCATCCTCTTCGTCGTGGATGCCCATGCCGGCCTGGCGCCGCTCGACCACGAGGTGTCCGATCGCCTGCGCCGCGCCGAGGCACGCGTGATCCTCGTCGTCAACAAGGGCGACAACCCGGCGCGAGAGGCCGACGCGGTCGAGTTCTACGAGCTCGGCGTCGACCCGGCCATCACGATCAGCGCACAGCACGGCCGCAACACCGGCGACCTCGCGGATCTCATCGTCGACCATCTCCCGCCGCCCACGTCGGCCGAGGCGGCGGCATCGGCGCCGGTGGGGGACCTGACCGAGGAGGAGATGGCGGAGCTCGCCGAGTCGGAGCTCGGCGCACCGCGAGTGGCGATCGTCGGTCGGCCGAACACCGGGAAGTCGACATTCGTCAATCGCGTGCTCGGTGAGGACCGGATGATCGTGTCGGACACGCCCGGCACGACCCGGGACCCGATCGACACGACGATCCAGCTCGACGGCCAGGAGCTCGTGCTGGTCGACACCGCCGGCATCCGGCGACGGGGGAGCATCGAACAGGGGATCGAGCGCTACAGCGTGCTGCGGTCCATGAAGGCGATCGACTCGGCCGACGTGGCGATCGTCATGACCGATGCGACCGAGGGCTACACGGCGCAGGACGCGCACGTCGTCGGCTACGTGCTCGAAAAGTTCAAGGGCGTGGTGCTGGTCCTGAACAAATGGGATGCGGTGGAGAAGGACGAGCACACTGCCGACCAGTGGCTGAAGCGGCTGCGTCGCGACGCGCCGTATCTCGTGTGGGCCGATATCGTGTTCGCCTCCGCTCTCACCGGCCAGCGCATCGAACGCATCCTGCGCGAGGCGCTTCGCGTGGCCGAAGAGCGCTACCGACGCGTGCCGACCGGCGAGCTCAACCGGCTCGTCATGGATGCCGTCCGCAAGCACCCGCCGTCACACGTTCGCAATCGGCTGCCGAAGATCTTCTACGCCACCCAGGTCGGGGTCGCGCCTCCGACGTTCGTCGCCTTCGTCAACGACCCGGAGATCGTGCACTTCAGCTATAAGCGCTACCTCGAGAACCAGATCCGGGAGGCGTACGGCTTCCTCGGCACGCCGATCCGCCTCATCCTCCGCCAGCGCGAGTCGGAGGAGGCGGCGCGCAAGTCCGCCCGCCCGCGACGCCGAGCCTCCGGCCGCCGCTGACCGTCCGGCGGCGGATGCAGGCTCAGCCGCCGCTTTTGACCCGTGGGGCGGGTCAACGGATGCTGGAGCGCCCGAGGAGGCCGACCTCCGGCGACGGATGACCCCTACCTGCGGGCGAAACGCACCGGAAGTCGGCCTCCGGTGTCCGTTGACTCGTGGCGCGGGTCACGCAGGGGCTGCAGCTGCAGGACGCCCGGGCGAGTAGCATCCGCAAGGTGACGGACCAGATCGGGGTCATTGGCTCCGGGGCCTGGGGCACGACGCTCGCGATCCACCTCGCCGACGCACAGCGGCCGGTCAGCCTCTGGGCCCACAACTCCGAGTCGGCCGAGCGCCTCGCCCACGCGCGCACCAACGACCGGTACCTCCCGGGCGTCGTCTTCCCGCCGAACGTCCGGGTGCTGAGCGCGGACGACGAGCTGACGGAGCCGCATCGGTTCTACGTCCTGGCGGTGCCCTCGTCCCACGTCCGGGACACGGTCCGACGGGTCGGTCCATGGCTGCACCCCGGCGCTCCGATCCTGTCGGTGGTCAAGGGGATCGAGGAGGGGACCCACCTGCGGATGAGCCAGGTGATCGGCGAAGAGCTGCCGGATCGTCGCGTCGCCGCGCTCTCGGGCCCGAACCTCGCCAGGGAGATCGCCGCAGGCAAGCCGGCTGGGTCGGTCATCGCCTCGGATGACGCGGCGCTGGCCAGCGAGCTCGCGCTGGTCCTGTCGTCGGATCGGTTCCGTGTGTACACGAACCCCGACCTCGTCGGGGTCGAGCTGTGCGGCGCGCTGAAGAATGTCATGGCGCTGGCCGCCGGCATGGTCGATGGACTCAGGTTCGGTGATTCGGCGAAGGCCGGCATCATCACCCGAGGCCTGGCCGAGATGACCCGGCTGGGCGTCGTCGCCGGCGCTCATCCGCTGACCTTCGCCGGGCTGGCGGGCGTCGGCGACCTCATCGCCACCTGCATGTCGCCACTCTCGCGGAACCGGCGCGCCGGCGAGCTCATCGCCTCCGGCGTGCCGTGGTCCGAGGCCGAAGGACAGCTCTCCGGCGTGGCGGAGGGCGTCGCCACCGTTGCCGGTGCGCTGGAGCTCGCGGGCGAGCACCGCGTCGAGCTGCCGATCGCCGAGCAGGTGCGGGCGGTCGTCTTCGATCAGCGACCGCCGATGATGGCCGTCGCCGAGCTCATGTCGCGAAGCACGAAGGACGAGCTCGAGGGCTGAGGTCGAATCGGCCGCTATACTGGGCCCTTCGGTCGGGGCGTGGCGCAGTCTGGCAGCGCACTTGGCTGGGGGCCAAGGGGTCGGAGGTTCGAATCCTCTCGCCCCGACCACCGTCTTTCCTCCCGAGGGCCCGCCGGCTGGCCGGGCAGTCGGTCGGTGAGCGTGGACGCGTCGGTTTCCCACACGCAACAGCCGCCCCGGCGTCGAGCCGGAGCGGCTGATGTGGCTGCGAGCGCAAACGCCGGTGGGTAGGCCGACCGAACGTGCGCTGAGCCTGATGGCGAGATCTAGGCGGCGACGGGAACGCCGCGGAAGAGGGCCAGATCACCGATCTGCGTGGTGACGAGGCGGACCCGGTCGGAGAAGTTGTCCTTGACCCAGGTCGCAGCCATGCTGGCTGACTGCTGGGCCTGCTCACGGGTCTCCCAGATGCTGATCGACATGACCTTGTGGTTGCCCACGTCGGCCAGTCCGTAGTTGACGAAGCCGGGCTCCTTCGCGAACAGCGGAAGGAGGTCCCTTTCGATGATGCCGGTCAGCTCGTCGAAAGTGCCCTTGGTGATCTCGTAGGTGGAAAGTCGCGTGTAGCGCATGTTCATCTCCTCTGCCCCCTGATGCGGCCAAGTCGATACGAAGCGGAATCGCCGGTGGCACGCCGTCGTTCGAACGGCCAGAGGATCAGTCGCTCAGCAGCCTTGCAGCCGTGGCACGCAGTGTAACACGAAACGACCCGTGGTATCTTGTGATAGATATGTGACAAGGCCGTACGAGGGAGTTCAAGTGCCGAGAGTCGAGTTCGAGGCGGATACCGAGGAGCAGCTGTTGGCACTCGCATGGCGATGGGTGATGGGTCCGCAGCGTCATCCCGGTGGTCTCGCACCTGACGAGGCGGACCAAGCCGACCTCCGTCGAAGGCAGCTGGGCGAGGTGCTGAATGCGATTCGTGGAATGGACAGCCGCCGGCTGCTGCGCGAGGTCGCGGATCGATCCACGCGCAATGAGGCCCTGGTGCTCGACGCGACACTGACTGCCCGCTACGGGAAGCGCACGGGTACCGCATTCGCCGGCATCGTGGCCGGTCCGAACAAGGTCATGCGGCGCGTGGCGCGCCGTGACCTGATCACGTGGGACTCCGACGTGCGCGGGTACCGCATGGACCCGGCCGATGCCGAGATCGTCCTCCAGCGCTGGCCGCTGACCTGACGACGGCGGTCCGCCGAGAACACGAGAACGCCCCCCCCGGTGAACTGGAAGGGGCGTATCGGTGTTGGGCTAGCTGTCGTCGCTGGGCTCAGCCGACGGGCTGCCCATGTCCATCGAGCCATCGGTGCCCATCGAGTCACTCGGCAGCGTCGTGTCGATGCTCGGCAGCGTATCGAAGCTCTCGACGGCATCGTCGACGCCCTGGTTCTGGCAGCCGGCGATCGCCAGGCTGATCACGGCAAGCGCAGCAACGCCGCGCATCGTCCATCGGTTCATGGGGCTTCTCTGCCTCCCTGCGTTGTGTCGGTGCCCTGGGGGGCTTCGGCGGACATGGATCGCAGGTGCCGTGCCGGGATCCGTGGCCCGCGCGTGAGTGCGAAGAAGTCTTAATCCGCCCTTCACTCTCCCGATGGAGGCCCGCTGGGCGTGACGCGCAGCAGGCGGTCGTCAGCGCCGTTCGCGGTCGAGAGATACAACGCGCCATCCGGGCCGATGACCGCCGCCCGCAGGCGGCCGAACTCCCCGTCCAGCAGGGTTTCCTCCATGACCACCAGGCCGTCGGGTGCGACGGAGAAGCGCCGAAGGTCCTCCTCCTTCAGCGTGGTGACGATGAGGTCGCCCGACCAGGGGCCCCACCCATCGCCGACCAGGAAGGTGGCGGCGGACGTGGCGAGCGTGGGGCTGCCGGAGGCCCAGGCGGGTGGCGTCAGCTCGGCGTCCGGACTGCAGGCGTCGGGGATCGGCCCGGGCTCCGACACCCCGGTGAGGCAGGGATAGCCGTAGTTGCGACCGGGGCGGATCACGTTGATCTCGTCGTTGACGTCGGTGCCGTGCTCGACCTCGAGGATGAGCCCGTCGGATCGGAAGGCGATGCCCTGGGGATTGCGATGGCCGATCGAGTGCGCGCCGGTCGGGAAGGGCGCATCCGCCGGAACGGTGCCGTCCAGCTCGAGGCGGACGACCTTCCCGTTCAGGACTGCAGGGTCCTGTGCGCGGTTCTCGCCGGCCGGCAGGTTCGCGTCGCCGATCGTGAGCCACAGTCGCTCGTCGGGTCCGATCTCGACCGCACAGCCCTAGTGGCGGGGAGCTCCCTGCGCAGGCCCGATCGGCAGCGCCTCGAACGGCCCAAGGCTTCCGTCCGCGGCGAGCGTCGAGCGGAGCACGTCGGTCCGCCACCTCCCGGGATCCTCGGGATCGGTGCCGCGCGTGGCGCACACGAACACGGTGTCGCCATGGATCGCGATGCCCATCAACCCCGACTCGAGCTCGGCGCGCACCTCGGGCACGGTGGCGGTGTGGAGCAGCTCCGCATCGGCGTCGCCACTCGCGAAGACGCGGACGCGGCCGATGCGCTCGGTGACGACCATCCGGCCCTCATCGGTGAAGGCGAGGTCCCAGGGATGCTCGAGGCCGTCCTGGATGACCTCGCCCTCGAGCGGCCCCGACGGGAGGAGCCACCACGCGAGCAGGGGCGCGGCCGCCAGCAGGACGCTGACGGCGAGGAACACGACGAAGCGGCCGCCCGGTGGCCCGAAGGACCCTGGCGACCGCCTCACTGCCAAGTTGCGCCGGTGCTACTCGGCCTTGACGTTCGTTGCGCGCGGGCCGCGCGGGTTGGACTCGACGTCGAAGCTCACCCGCTCGCCGCCCAGGAGACGATCGAAGTCGACCGACTCGGTCAGACCGTCGCGATGGAAGAAGTAGTCCTTGCCATCCTCGCCGGTGATAAAGCCGAAGCCACGATCGGCGACGACCTTCTTGATGGTGCCACTGGCCATGAGAGGCCTCCTAACGGTAGAACCGCAAGGGTACTCCCTCGCGGGCATGTAGCATCGGCCACGATGGCTGTACTGCCGGAACGACCGCCGTTCGCACTGCGGGCCCGCCTCCTCTCGCCGCTGGCGGACGGTGGGGTGCTGGACGAGGCCGACGGCCTGGTCGCCGTCGACGATGCCGGCCGAATCACCCGGGCCGGACGGTTTTCCGATGACCCGGGAACCGCGCCGGTCGTCGATCTGCGGCCGACGGTCGTCCTCCCCGGCCTCATCGACCTCCACGCCCATCTGCCGCAGATCCCGAACGCGGGACTGGGGAGCGGCCTGGATCTGCTGACCTGGCTCGACCGCTACATCTTCCCGCTCGAGCGGGCCTACGACCGCACGGTCGCCGAACGGCAGGCGCCGGCGGCCTTCCGCGCGTTCGCCGCCGCCGGCACCACCACCGTCGTCGCCTACGCGGCGCTGTGGGAGGACTCGACCGATGCGGCCTTCGCCGCGGCCGAGGCCCACGGCATCCGGGCCGTCATCGGCAAGGTGATGATGGACCGCATCACGTACGACACCACGATCGCGCGGAACGAGATCCTCGAGACCAGCCTGCGCCAGTCGGACGCGCTCGCCTCGCGCTGGCACGGGCGCGACGACGCGCGCTTGCGATACGCCTTCACCCCGCGTTTCGCGGTGAGCTGCAGCGCCGAGATGCTCCGCGAGTCGGCGGCCCTGGCCACGACGCACGGCGCGTACTGGCAGACGCATCTGTCGGAGGATGCCGGCGAGATCGACGAGGTGCGCCGCCTGTTTCCGGATGCGTCCGACTACGTCGACGTCTACGACCGCGCCGGGGCGCTCGGGGCCCGCACGATCTTCGCCCACGCCATCCACCTGTCCACGCGCGAGGTCGGCCGACTGGTGGCATCCGACAGCCGGGTGGCTCACTGCCCGGCCTCGAACCTGTTCCTGTCGAGCGGCCTCATGCCGCTGGCCGACCACCGGGCCGCGGGCCTCGCGGTCGGCCTCGGAAGCGATGTGGCCGCCGGTCCGGAGATCTCGCTGTTCACCGTCATGCGGGCGGGCGCCGTCACGCAGCGAGTCCTGGAGCTCGCGGGCCGTGCCGATCGGGCGCACGCGGTCCATGGCGTGGACTGGCTTCGGCTCGCGACCCTGGAGGGCGCCCGCGCACTGGGCATGGAGGCGGAGATCGGATCGCTGGAGGCGGGCAAGGAGGCCGATCTCGTGGCCGTGGACCCTCGACTCACGACGCCGCTGCCCGGTGACGAGCCGCCGCTCGAGTCCGCCGACGACGTGATGAGCCGGCTCATGTTCCGGCCGCATCCGAACATGGTGCGGGCCGCCTGGGTGCGCGGGCGCTTGCTCGCCGGGCCGCCGGGACTGGACGCCATCGGCTAGGCTGTCGCCCATGGATCGGATCGTTCAGCTGCTGATCAACGCCGGCGCCCTCTACGTCGCCGTCCTCCTCGTCCCGAACCTCGACTTCGATTTCACGCCGGAGGGCGCCTGGCTGAAGTTCCTGCTCGTGGCCTTCATCTTCGGGCTGGTGAACACGTTCGTGCGCCCGATCCTCCAGATCTTCACGCTGCCGATCACGCTCATGACGCTCGGGCTGTTCCTCATCGTCATCAACGCCCTCATGCTGCTGCTCACGAACGCGATCTCCGCGGAGCTGGATCTCGGGCTGGTGGTGGGCGACTTCCTCGCCGCGCTCCTCGGCGCGATCGTCATCAGCCTCGTCGGCTTCGTCCTCTCGATGGTGATCGGCACCGCCCGACGCGTCACCTAGCCGGACCGCCCGCTGGAGCCATGGAGCGCGCACCCTGGCCGATCGGCCTGCTCTTCGGCGTGTCGCTGGCGGTCGTGATCCTCCTGGTGGGGCCGCTCCTCCTGTTCAATCCGGTCTTCACCTCGGCGCTCCAGGTGCGACACGGTGTGGCGGCGTCGTTCGACACCAGCCAGGCCGAGATCGAGCGAGTCACCGGCTCGTACCTGGCCGATATCTACCTCGACGGCGACTTCGACGCGTCGCTGGACGGCGAGGAGCCGCTGCTCGACGCGGACGAGCGGTCCCACATGTCGGACGTCTCGCGGCTCGTGCGGGTGCTGGCGGGTATCGGCATCGTGGCGCTCATCCTCGCCATCGTGACCGGGGCGTGGCTCCGGCACGAGCGCCATCGGCAGGGGAGGATCATGCTCACGGCCGCGGGGACCATCGGGGCCGTGGCGGTCCTGGTGGCCGGGGTCTTCGCCGTGGCGTTCGAGCCGGCATTCCTGTTCTTCCACGAGGTCTTCTTCCCGCCCGGCACCTACCTGTTCGAGACCGGCTCCGACCTCATCACGCTGTTCCCGGAGGGCTTCTGGTTCGACGCGGCGCTGCTTGCGGGGGCCTCGATCATCGTCGTGGCGCTGGCCGCGACCGTCATCGGCTTCCGTCGCTGGCGGGGCGACCTGCCGCCGGCCGCGCCGGCCTGATCTAGACTCGCGAGATGGGACCCGGCTGGAAGGTCGGCCGCCTGGCCGGCATCGACCTCGCGATCCACCCGTCGTGGCTGGTGATCGCCTTCCTTGTGACGTACTCGCTCGCCGAGTTCCAGTTCCCGGCACAGTTTCCCGGATGGGGGAGCAGCGCCTACTGGATCGTGGCGGTCGCGACGGCGCTCCTCTTCTTCGCCTCGGTCCTCGCGCACGAGCTGTCGCACGCGCTCGTCGCCCGGCGGTTCGGGCTGAAGGTCGAGGGCATCACGCTGTTCATCTTCGGCGGGGCGACCACCATCGACGAGGACTCGCGCACGCCCCGCGAGGAGGCGTGGATCGCGCTGGCCGGGCCGGTGACGAGCCTCCTCATCGGCGCCGCCCTCCTCGGCGCGGACCTGCTGGTCGGCCAGCCGCAGGTGGCGGCCCTGCTCGGGTGGCTGGGCTTCATCAACATCCTGCTCGGCCTCTTCAACCTCATCCCCGGGTTCCCGATGGATGGCGGCCGGGTCCTGCGCGCCATCCTGTGGCGCGTCCGAGGCGACCGGCTGGTCGCCACCCGCAATGCCGCGCTGGTCGGGCGGGCGTTCGCGTACCTGCTCATCGGCCTCGGCGTGTTCATGGCCCTCCGCCCGGGCGGCAGCATCTTCTCGGGGCTGTGGCTGGCGCTCATCGGCTGGTTCCTGTCGAACGCGGCCGAGGCCACGGTCGCCCAGGCCGGCGTGGAGCGCAGCCTCCGCGGCGTGCGCGTCCGGGATGCCATGGACGACAGCCCGCCCTCGGTCTCGCCGAACGAGCCGGTCGCCGAGCTCGTCCAGGAACGGATGCTGCGCGGCGAGGACCGCTCGTTCCTCGTCCGTCACGACGACGGTGGCCTGGCCGGCATGGTGACCCTCGGCGACGTCCGGCGGCTGCCCCGCGACGACTGGCCTTCGGCACGGGTGACCGACATCATGACCCGCTACGCTGACCTGGCCACCATCGGTCCCGACGCGCCGCTCGTCGACGCGCTGCGCCTCATCCAGGAGAAGGAGGTCGGTCAGCTGCCGGTGATCGACGGCGACGAGCGCAGCCCGATGGGCATCGTCACCCGCCGCGGCATCCTCCGCCTCATCGAGGCGCGCATGAAGCTCGGAATGTGAACGCCCGGATGCTGTCGCTGGAGGAGGCCTCGCGCCGCCTCCTGTCGGGCGCTCAGCGCACCGATGGCGAGCGGGTCCCGCTCGTCGAGGCCGTCGGCCGGGTCCTCGTCGAGCCGAAGGTGGTCGCCGCGGTCGACGTTCCGCCGTTCGCCAACTCGGCGATGGACGGCTTCGCGCTCCGCGCCGCCGATGCTCCCGGCGAGCTGCGCGTGGTCGGAGAGGCCAGCGCCGGCGCGGCCGAGCTCCCGGCGGTGGACCCGGGGACCGCGGCCCGGATCATGACGGGCGCGCCGATTCCCCCCGGTGCCGACACCGTCGTGCCGCTCGAGGAGGCCACGGAGAGGGAGGGCTCCGTCTCGATCCCCGAACCGGTCCCGAGCGGCCGGCATGTCCGTGCCGCGGCGCATGACACCCGCGCCGGCGAGGAGATCTGCCTGCCGGGTGCGCTGACCGCGGCGAAGATCGGCGTACTGGCGTCGCTGGGGATCGGAGACGTGGAAGTTCGGCGGCGACCCGTCGTCGCGATCCTGTCCACCGGCGACGAGCTCGTCGGCCCGGGCGAGCCGCTCGGTCCCGGCCAGATCCACGACGCGAACGGCGCGGCGCTGGCCGCGGCGGTCGTCGAGGCGGGTGGGATTCCGCTCCTCCTGCCCCGGCAGCGCGACGAAGCCGGTCCGATCAGGGCGGCCCTCATGGCGGCGGCGCGCGATGCCGATCTGCTCGTCGCATCCGGCGGCGTCAGCGTCGGCCGCCACGATTACGTTCGCGCCGTGCTCGAGCAGCACGGCAGCCTTGACTTCTGGCGGATCGCGGTCCAGCCGGGAAAGCCCCTCGCCGTCGGAGCGCTCGGGGGCGCCACGGTCATTGGCCTGCCTGGCAACCCGGTGAGTGCGCTCGTCACCTTCGAGCTCTTCGTCCGCCCCCTCATCCGCGCCATGGTCGGGCTGGACGGCGACGGCCGGCTGCACGTTCGTGCGACGCCCACCGAGCGTCTTCCGAAGGACGCCGCGCGGCGGGCCTTCCTGCGGGTCGGCGTGTGGCACGAGGACGGCGAGATCCATGCCCGTCCCGCCGGCGGCCAGCAGTCGTCGCAGCTCCGCCCGCTGGCGGACGGCAACGCGCTCCTGGTGGTCCCCGAGGGCGCGGACGCCGCTGACCCGTCCCGGACGTACGAGGCGATCGTGTTCGAGCCCATCCTGCTGAGCGGCCGATGAAGCTCACTCATGTGGACGACGACGGCGCGCCGCGCATGGTCGATGTGGGCGGGAAGCCGGTCACCGCGCGACGCGCGACCGCCGAGGCCGTCGTGCGCTTCCGCGCCGAGGTGCTCGCCGCGCTCCTCGACGGGGGCGGTCCGAAGGGCGATGCCTTCGTGACGGCGCGTCTGGCCGGCATCGGCGCCGCCAAACGGACCGCCGAGCTCATTCCACTCTGTCATCCGCTGCCGCTCGACCGCGTGGACGTCGACCTGATCGAGGACCGCGACGCGGGCACGGTCACCGTGCGCGCCGAGGCACGGGTGACGGCTCGGACGGGGGTCGAGATGGAAGCGCTGGTGGCGGCCTCGGTGGCGGCGTTGACGCTGTACGACATGGCGAAGGCGCTCCAGCGCGACATCGTGATCGAGCAGGTGCGGTTGGTCTCGAAGTCGGGCGGGCGTTCGGGAGAGTTCGGCCCCACCGCCTCCCACGAGCCCGCGACGCACGAGGCGGTCGTGATCACCTGCTCGAACCGATCGGCGGCGGGGGAGCGCGAGGACACCTCCGGGCCCGCCGTGGTTGCCCGGCTGCAGGAGGCCGGCTTCGACGTGGCACCCGAATCCCTGGTCGTTCCCGACGACGAGGAGGCGATCGCGGCGCTGCTCGTCAGTCTGGCCGATATGGGCCATCGGCTCATCATCACCACCGGAGGAACCGGGCTGACCCCCACCGACGTGACGCCGGCGGCGACCCGACGGGTCATCGACCGAGAGGCGCCGGGGCTGGCGGAGCTCATGCGCTCGGTCGGGATCGCCTCGACGCCGATGGCGGCGCTCTCGCGCGCCGTGGTTGGAACGCGCGGCTCAACGCTGATCGTGAACCTGCCCGGCTCACCGAAGGGCGCGCTCGAGTCGCTCGACGCCCTGCTTCCGGTCTTTCGGCATGCGCTCGAACAGCTGGCGGGCGCAGATCACTGACCTGGTCGCTCTGCCGTTGCCGGACACACGGCGGTCCGGCTCATCGGGGTTGACGACTGTCGCGTCTACGCTGAGGTCGAGATCACGCCGGGAGGGGCGGTCGTGCCGGCCGTTGCGGTCATGTGTGCGTGGGGAGTCACGTTAGGCAGGCGAAGCCCCTCCGAAGTCGTCAGATGTGCGCCCGGGGTCACGGTACGGGCGTCAAATCGACGAAGCGGGGCCGCTGAGCCCGCTGATCGTCGCCTCACGTGCGCGGCGCGCACATCTGGCACACAAGGCCGTTGATCGACGGCGGCGGCGCGGGACGCCCGCAGGCGCGGCTACCATGGCGCCGACCCATGGAAGCCTCCATCCCGTACTACCCGCTGATCGTCGTGCCCGTGGCCGCGGGGATCTTCCTGTTCTGGCGGCGTGGCCGCTGGCATCTCGAGGTCCTGCGCCACGGGCGGCCGCTGATGCGGACGGATCGGATCGGCGCCCGGATCTGGTCGGTCGGCGTCTACGTGCTGGGCCAGAAGCGCCTGCTCCAGGACCTGGGACCGGGCCTCGCCCACGCCTTCGTGTTCTGGGGCTTCCTCGTTCTGCTGGCGACGACCGGCAACTACGTGACGAACGGGCTGGTCGAGACGATCCTGGCATGGCCGCTCGGCGGGCTGCTGTGGAGCTTCGTGACGCTCCTCGCGAACCTCCTGATCGCGCTCATCCTGGCCTCGCTCGCGTACTACGTCGTGCGCCGGGTGATCGTCCGTCCCGCTCGACTGGCGCTGACGCGGGACGCCTTCATCATCCTGGGGCTGATCTTCGCGATCGTGGTCACCGAGCTCGTCGGCGACGCGTTCATCTACGTCCTCGACCCGGAGCATCACGCTCGCCCGTGGGCAATCCTGGCCGGCCCGCTCAGCCTGGCGCTGGAGCCGATGGGGACGCGTGCCGCGGAGATCGGCTATGGCGCCATGGCCTGGGCGCACATCTGGCTCGTGCTGGTCTTCGGCGCCTACCTGCCGTACAGCAAGCACCTCCACATCATCAGCAGCGAGCCGAACGTCTACTTCCGCAACCTGGAGCCGCCCGGAGCGCTGCGGCCCATGGACCTCGAAGCGGAACCCGAGGAAGGGGAGGAGCTGCCGGTCTTCGGGGCGAAGGGCCTGAAGGACCTGACCTGGCGCCACCTCCTCGACCCGCTGGCCTGCACCGAGTGCGGCCGATGCATGGAGTTCTGCCCCGCATCGGTGACGGGCAAGACGCTGAGCCCGAAGCACCTGATGGAGGGGCTGCGCGACCAGATCTGGGCGGCGGAGACGGCGCTGGCGGCCGCGGCATCGGCGCAGCGGGCGTGGAAGGGGGGCGCGAACGGGGGAGCTGCCGCGTCCGAGGACGCGCTGGGATTGGCGCGAGCCCGTGCCGAGGAGGCGCTCAGCCTGCCGCTCGTCGACAACGCCATCCCGGAGGAGGCGGTCTGGCAGTGCACGACCTGCGGATGGTGCGTCGAGGGCTGCCCGGTCCTCATCGAGCACGTCGACACGATCGTCGAGATCCGCCGCAACGCGGTCCTGGAGGAGTCGAGGTTCCCGAAGGAGCTGAACGCCGCCTTCCGGAACATGGAGAACGCCGGGAACCCCTGGGGCCAGCCGAAGTCCGCGCGGCTCGACTGGGCCAAGGGCATCGAGGTGTCCGTCATCGGTGAGGCCGATGCACCCGCGCGCACGAACGGGCGGACCACGCGCTGGCGAACGATCCACGAGGCTCGGCCAACCGGCGACTGGCTCGACGGCGGCGTGCTGTTCTGGGTCGGCTGCGCCGGTGCGTTCGACGACCGCAACCGCAAGGTCGTGCGCGCCATGGCCCAGCTCCTCCGGCAGGCCGAGGTGCGGTTCTCCGTCCTCGGCTCGGGCGAGACCTGCACCGGCGACCCGGCGCGTCGGGCCGGGAACGAATACCTCTACCAGATGCTCGCCGGGGAGAACGTCGCCACGCTGTCGGCCGCCCACGCCGAGCACGGGATCTCGACGATCGTGGCCACCTGTCCGCACTGCTTCAACACCATCAAGAACGAGTATCCGCAGTTCGGCCTGCGCGGCGTCCAGGTCATCCACCACACCCAGCTGCTCGACCGCCTGGTGGCCGAGGGGCGCCTGGTGCCGGCGGAGCATCACGAGGCGGTCGTCGCCTACCACGACGCGTGCTACCTCGGCCGCTACAACCAGGTCTACGACGAGGGCCGCCGGGTCGTGGAGTCCGTGTCGGGGCAGTCGATCGTCGAGATGGATCTCCACCACCGCAAGGGGATGTGCTGCGGTGCCGGCGGCGCCCGGATGTGGATGGAGGAGCGCGAGGGGAAGCGGATCAACCACAAGCGCGTCGAGCAGGCGCTCGAGAAGGCGCCCGACGCGATCGCGACCGGCTGTCCCTTCTGCCTGATCATGCTGCGGGACGGGACCACTGACCTGGATCGAACCGATGTCGCGGTCCGGGACGTCGCGGAGCTGCTGGCCGATGCGACTGGCGCTTGGCAGCGGGACGTTGCAAGCGAACCTGCCGAGCCCGCTGAGCGCGCATAAATCGGCGGACTCTTTACACCAACGCAAGTTGCCGGGCGGTTCGCGCCGATGCATCGGCGAGTCCTTCACCGGACACGCCCGCCTGAGGGTCTGCCGTGCAGATTTCGCCGATCGATGCGTGGAGACGGCACGCGACGGCCCGCTCGTGTGAAGGAATCGCCGATTCATGCGCGGCGCCAGGCGCCAGCCACCGAATCCGCGGAGACGCACGGAATCCGCAAGAATCGGACGGAAATCTACGGAAAGTTGACCGGCCGTGGGCGCCCGGCTACGCTCCGGTGCATGGCGATGCGCAGCATCCAGCAGCCCGGCGGCCGCAGGCCCGTGCTCGACGACCTCGACAAGTCGATCATCAAGGCGCTGCAGCTGGACGGGCGTCGGCCGTATGCCCAGATCGGCCGGCAGCTCAAGGTCCCGGAGGCCACGGTCCGCCAGCGCGCGGAGCGGCTGATCACGCGCGGCGTCGTGCAGGTCGTGGGCGTCACCGATCCGCTGGCGATGGGGTTCCAGCAGCCGGCGCTGATCGGCCTCAAGGTCGACCCCGGCCGGCTCGACGTCATCGCCGAGAAGATCGCGGAGCTCGAGGAGGTGACGTACGTCGTCATCACCGCCGGCCGCTACGACCTGTTCTGCGAGGTGGTGTGCGAGGACAACGAGCACCTGCTCCGAGTCCTCACCGAGCGCTTCGCCTCGATCGACGGGATTCGCTCGACCGAGACGCTCGTCGAGCTGCGGTTCGTGAAGGAGAGCTACCAGTGGGGCGCACGCTAGGAGGTCGACCGTGACGGTCACCGGACGCCAGGTCAGCCGAGAGCGCATCGCGGAGATCGGTGCGCGCGAGGAGGAGTCGTACCGGCAGCGCACGCGCCGCAGCGCGGAGCTGTTCGAGCGCGCCCGCCACTCCCTCCCGCTCGGCGTCGCGAGCTCGTTCCAGGCGTACGACCCGTACCCGCTGTTCATGGGCGATGCGCGTGGCAGCCGCATCACGGATGTCGACGGCAACGAGTACATCGACTTCGACATGGCGTTCGGCGTCCTTGCGGCCGGCCACTCCCACCCGATCCTGGCGGAGGCGCTCCAGTACCGGGTGGCGAACGGCACGTGCTACACGTTCCCGGTCGAGGACGGCATCGCGCTGGCGGAGGAGATCAAGGAACGTTTCGGCGCCGACTTCGTTCGGTTCAGCAATTCCGGCACCGAGGCGACCATGGACGCCATCCGCGTCGCCCGTGGCTACACCGGCCGCGAGAAGATCGTGAAGATGGAGGGTGGCTACCACGGGCACCACGACGACGTGCTCGTCAGCATCCAGCCGCCGCACGACGCGATGGGCCCGGTGGAGTCGCCGAACACGGTCCCGGCCAGCGCCGGGATCCCGCGCAGCCGGATCGCGGAGACGATCATCGCGCCGTACAACGAGCCCGAGATGCTGGCCGGCATCCTCGAGGCGCACGCCGGCGAGATCGCCGCGATCATCGTCGAGCCGGTGCAGTTCAACATCGGCGTGGTGCCCCCGAACGAGGGCTACCTTCAGCGGCTGCGCGAGCTCGCCGACGAGCACGGCATCGTCCTGATCTTCGACGAGGTGAAGACCGGCGTCGTCCTTGCCTGGGGCGGGGCCTACGAGCACTACGGCGTGCAGCCCGACCTCTTCTGCCTGGCGAAGAGCATCGGTGGCGGCATCCCGATCGGGGCCTTCGGTGGCAAGCGGGCGGTGATGGGGGTCATCGAGACGCTCGAGGGCAGCCAGCACTTCGCCGGCATGGGCGGCGCGGTCGGAAGCGGCATCGAACACTCCACCATTCCCGGTGGGGCGACCCGGGTGGCGCATCTCGGAACGTTCAACGGCAACCCGCTGTCGATGACCGCCGGGCTCGTGACCCTGAAGCAGATCCTCACGAAGGACGCGTATCCGCGCCTGCACGCCATGGCCGAGCGGTTGACTACGGGCAGCCAGGCGGTGCTCGACGAGTTCGGGCTGCCGGGCTACGCGATCAACGTCGGCCCGAAGGGCTGCGTGATGTTCACCCCACAGCGGGTCACGAACTATCGCGACTTCATCGGCCTCGACGCCGACCTGTGGGCGGCCAGCTTCTTCTTCCTCGCCAACCGTGGCATCCTCCTGCCGCCCGGTCCGGACGACCAATGGACGCTCTCCGTCCAGCACGACGATGCCGACGTCGATCGCTACGTCGAAGTCTTCCGCGAGTTTGCCGCCGAGCTGACGGCCTGATCTGGTCCGCCTCCTGCTGCTCCGGCAACGCGGGGCGTATGGTGAGGGCAGGAGGTAGGACATGATCGAACGGATGGCGCGGCCGCTGCGCGGCCTGTCGAACGGGATCGCGACGGTGGTCGAGGGCGCCTACCGCGTGCTCGGGCGGCCGGGGAAGCTCCTGCAGGACTTCCTGAACGGCTCGTGGCTCGGGCACACCGTCCACGCCGTGCTCGTGGACGTCGTCATCGGCGCGGCGACTGCGGTCCTGCTGCTCGATGTGCTGCGCGTCTTCTTCGCCGTCGACGGCCTGGAGGTGGCTGCGACCTGGGTCATCGGCCTGACCTCCCTCGCGGCGGTGGGCTCCATTCTCACCGGGCTGACCGATTACAAGGACACCGCGCCGAACAGCAGCGAGCGCGACATCACCGGCCTCCACGGACTGACCAATATCGTCGCCACCGGCTTCTTCGCCGTCTCGTTCTTCCAGCGCCTGGGCGATGGCCACGACGCCGCCTTCTGGGTGCTGCTCATCGGCTACCTCGTCGTCAGCGTCGGCGGCTACATCGGCGGGCACGTCGTCTTCAAGTACGGCTACATGGTCAACCACAACGCCTTCAGCCGCGGCAAGCGCGCGAAGGAGTTCACGCCGATTGCGCCCGTCGCGGACGTCGCGGACGGTGCTCCGACCAAGGTCATATTCGGGAGCACCGCGCTCGTCGTCGTCCGGCGTGGCGACGTCGTCCACGCGCTGCGCGAGACCTGCTCGCATGCCGGCGGGCCACTGTCCGAGGGCGAGCTGAAGGGCGACACGATCACCTGTCCGTGGCACTTCTCGACGTTCCGGCTGGCCGATGGCGCGGTGGTCCACGGCCCGGCCGGGACGCGCCAGCCCGCCTACCGCGCGCGCATCGCCGGTGACCAGGTGGAGATCCAGGGTCCGGATGCCTGACGGTGCGTTGAGGACGCTCTGTCTCCTGCGTTCGCTCGTGGGGCGAGTCAACGGACACTGGAGAGTACGAAACCGGGCCGCTCCGGCGACGAATGACCCGTGGCTACGGGCAGGCTGCGCCGGAACTGCCTCTCCGGCGACCGTTGACCCGCCCCGCGGGTCGCCTCAGCTCGGGGTGCCGTTTCGGCTAGACTTCGAGGTCCCGAGCCCCTGAGAGTGCACCGGAGCACGCCGTGTCCGAGGAGCCCGCGTGACCTACCTGCCGACCGCCGATCACGACGAGCTGCGCGCCGTGGTGCGCGAGCTCGCGACCGAGCGGATCGCGCCGCGCGCCGCCGAGATCGACGAGAAGGCCGAGTTTCCGTGGGACCTCAAGGAGCTCCTTGCCAGGCAGGACCTGCTGGGAACCTGCTTCGCGGAGAAGCACGGCGGCACGGCGCTCGACACGATCGCCCAGAGCATCCTCGTCGAGGAGATCGCGCGCGCCGATGCCACGACCAGCCTGATCCCCATCGTCCAGAAGCTCGGCGCCCTCCCGATCCTGCTCGCCGGCAATGACGAGCAGCAGGACCGATACCTCCCGCGGCTGGCGAGCGGCGAGTGGCTGGCCGCGTTCGCGCTGACGGAGGCCGCCGCCGGCAGTGACGTGGCCAGCAACCGGATGCGGGCGACGCGCGA
The DNA here is from genome assembly GCA_036380455.1 of Candidatus Limnocylindria bacterium. Classification (GTDB taxonomy): domain Bacteria; phylum Chloroflexota; class Limnocylindria; order QHBO01; family QHBO01; genus JACDBZ01. The sequence goes on from DASVEQ010000076.1 coordinate 29,186, forward strand.
CGGCGACGACTACGTCCTCAGTGGCAGCAAGCGCTTCATCACGCACGGCAGCGTCGCCCAGCTGCTCACCGTCTTCGCTCTCACCGACCCCGACGCGGGTGGCCGCAAGGGGATGAGCGCCTTCATCGTCGAGGCCGACACGCCCGGCTTCGCCGCCCCGCGGGTCGAGCACAAGATGGGCATCCGCGGCTCGCCGACCGCCGAGCTCACCTTCGACGATGTGCGCGTCCCGGCCGCGAATCGCATCGGCGCGGAGGGGGACGGGTTCAAGATCGCGATGGAGACGCTCGACCGCTCGCGGCTGAGCATCGCCGCCCAGGCAGTGGGGATCGCCCAGGGGGCCCTGGACGCCGCCGTCTCCTACGCCGCCGATCGACAGCAGTTCGGCCAGCGCGTCGCCGACTTCCAGGGCATCCAGTGGATGTTGGCCGACATGGCCAGCCAGACCGAGGCGGCCCGGCAGCTCACCTACGCCGCCGCGGCGCGCGTCGACGCCAACGCCCCCGATCTGCCGTACTGGACGTCGAGCGCGAAGCTGGTGGCCGGCGACACCGCCATGAAGGTCACCACCGATGCCGTCCAGGTGCTGGGCGGATACGGCTATATC
>DASVEQ010000077.1:0-8207 GCA_036380455.1 Candidatus Limnocylindria bacterium
AGGAAAAGGTTGTACGGCGGGTCGCCCAGGGCGTCGAGAGCGCCGAGGGTGCGCTGGAGGGTGGCAGTGGCGGCGGCGATGTCGTCGTCGTCAAGCGTCGTGAAGTCGGCGGCGTGCTCGCGCGGGACGATCACCATCTCGAACGCGGAGCGGCTGGCGGCCGGGGCGAACACGACGAATCGCTCCTCGGCCAGGACGAGGCGCTCGCCGGCCTCCTCCTCGCTGTGCGCCAGGCTGCACCACACGCAGCGGCGTGTCTTGATCACATGACGGGCGCCGCCGCCGATCTCCTCGGCCACCCAGTGCGGGACCTGCGGGATCGCGTACAGCTCCAGGTTGAGGTGCTGGCTGCGGGACCCGGCCTGCATCCCGTAGCTCTGGACGACCTGGATGTAGAGCGGCTCCGGGCGTCCCTCCGCATCCGCTGCCCGCGGCTCCGTGCCGAGCGACCGCATGGCGTCGCGGGCGGCGCGCACCAGGGCGCCGGCCAGCTGTGGGCTGGCGTCCGCCAGCCGCTCGTGGTGGTCGCGTGGGCCGACGAGGATCTCCCACGCGCCGGTCGCCCGCTCCACCTCGCTCAGCGAAAGCTGCGCTGCCTGCGTCTTCGTGGAGTCGATGCGGTGGAAGGCGTCCGACCGGAGGGCGATCCGTCGGACGAGGTGAGGGGGCTCATGGTCCGGCGCTTCGTCGCAATGGCGGCAGTGGGTGCCCTCCACCGGCTGCGCCTCGACCTGGAAGGCCTCCCGCTCGAACGCGCGATCGGCGACGATCGCCGACCACCAGCCGGTGACCGGGTCGCGGCGCAGCTCGAACACGGCGGCATCGTACTCGATGGCCGTCGAGACCCAGTGGCCCCCTCATGCCCCGCGAATTGCCCGGATGGCCTCGTACGGGTCACTGCCGACGATCGGCGTGCCGTACAGCTCCATGGCGCCGATGTCGGAGGGTCGCGTGAAGGGATCGCCGCGGTCCACGAGCCAGGCGATCGTCGGGAACGACTCCCAGCCGGTGAGGGCCTCGCGATCGGCCAGGGGCCGCCGCCAGAGGGCGAGGTTGAACGATCGGACGCCGAGCCGATCGCGGTATGCCAGGAGGGCGCTGGCCACGGCATCGGCGAACGGCGGGTCACGCTCGTCCGTGCCGGGTGGGCCGATGACAAGCAGCTCTCGCTCCTTCGTCGGAGTCAGGTGGGCGAGGGTGGTGATCCCGTCGCGATCGACGGCGAGCTCCAGGTCGCGATGGACGGCCTGGAGGTCGGCGACGAGCTCTGCGCCGTGGCGCGCGCGATACGCATCGGCGTCTCGCCGGAAGCGTTCGAGGCGTGCGTGGTGCCTCCCGGCGCCGAGCAGCGCCTGCGCGTGGCCATGGATGATCGAGCCGCCGGCTCGCCACAGGCAGTTCCAGAGCAGCAGGTAGGTGGCCGCGTCGGGGTCGTCGACCCGAGCCCGGTCCGCCCACGCCCGCCCGGTAGTGAACAGGTCGGCCACGAGCCCGGCATCGAAGGCCAGCGGGTCATGGTCGTCGAAGACGAGCACGGCGTGGTGCGCATCGGCGAGGGCGGCGTTGGCGCCCGTCAGCATCCGGTCACCGCGAACCCGCCCGAACGTGTCCGCGGGCGTCGCGTGGGCCGGGTCGCAGAAGGGATCACCGTCGGTCGCAGCGATCTCGGCGGCCAGGTCACGGGCGCGATCCGGGCCATCCACCGGACGGCGGGCGCGCAACGGGGCGAAGATGGCGGCGTCCAGCGTCGCGAGGTTGGTCACGCGGAGCAGGGACTGCTCGCGGACGGCGGCCACGGACCCGAACGTGGCGGTCAGCCACGGCTCGAGGGTGGCCGGCGGAACCGTCGCGCCCGAGATGGCCTGGACCTCGAAGAGCCGGTCCGCTCGTGCTCGGGCATCGCCGGCGAGCCTCGCCACTCGCGCGGGCAGCTCGAGGATGCCCGTCAGCCCGCCTCCCGTACCCGACGATGCGGGAGTGCCAGCCACTCGTCGCGCAGCAGGCTCATGACGTGCACGTCGTGGTGCTCGCCGCGCGCGAAGTGCGCGCGGCGCAGGGTCGCCTCGTGCGTGAATCCGGCCTTCTCGTACGCGCGACGCCCGCGCTCGTTGTCGGCGTAGACCATGAGGCCGATGCGCTCCAGCCTCAGCTCACCGAAGCCGAAGTCGCAGATCGCCCGCGTTGCATCGGTGCCCAAGCCCTTGCCCCACTCCGACTTCTCGCCGATGGCGATCCCGAACTCGGCCGTTCCATTCCCAAGGTCGACCAGCTCGAGGCCGATGGTGCCGATCGGCCTTCCGTCGTCGAGCAGACAGATGACGAAGTGATGCGTGGTGGTGCCCTGGGCGGCCAGCATGCGGTCGAACCACTGCTCCTCCGCCGCCTGGCTCATCGGGGCACGCATCGCAAGGTTGCGAAGCACGTCGGCGTCGTTGAACCAGCGGACGAAGGTCGGGAGATCGGAGCGCTCGGACGCCCGGAGGAAGACCCGCTCGCCGCGGATGATCGGGCGTCGTTCCGGTAGGCTCTCCATCTGGCCCACGAGTCTAGCGAAGGAGAATGACCCCCTCATGGCTGCCACGCGATCCGCGACGGTCACCTGGAACGGCACCCTGGCCGAAGGCACAGGCACCGTCAGCAGCGGGACGTCCGACCAGTTCACCGACCTCCCCGTGTCATGGAGCTCGCGGACCGAGGCGCCCGAGGGACGCACCTCGCCGGAGGAGCTGCTCGCGGCCGCGCATGCCTCCTGCTTCTCCATGGCGCTGGCCGGCGGGTTGGTCCGCGGAGGCACGCCCCCGGACCATGTCCACGTTTCCGCGACGGTCACCTTCGACAAGGTCGGCGACGCCTGGACGGTGACCCGTTCCGAGCTCGACGTCGTCGGCGTGGTCCCAGGACTGGACGAAGCGGGGTTCGATGCCGCCGCACAGGCCGCCAAGGACGGCTGTCCCGTCTCCCGTGCGCTGGCCGGCAACGTCGAGCTGTCGGTCTCCTCGACGCTCGAGGACGACCACGACTGACCGATGCCGCGCGCGCGGGTCCGCCGCGCGCTGAAACCTTTTCCGGCCCGGACGGCTCGATGGGAGTGTGGGTCGCGGTTTGCGACCACGGCAAACCCCGCACTCGATGGAGCCTGAGCCCGTGAACCTGCCCAACCCTCTCCGTGGCGCCGCGATCGCCGTCGGCGGCCTCCTCCTCCTGGCCGGCGTCGCACTCGCATCGGGCCAGGGGCCACGCACCGGCCCGTCGGCATCGGATGAGACCGCATCTCCCGATGCCACCGCGGTCGAAGGCGTCCTCACCGCCGTGTCGGCGTCACCCAGCCCGAGCCCGAGCGCGTCGCCTGACGACGAGGTGGGGGACGACGATCCGTCGGTCGGTGCCAGCCCCAGCGCGTCGCCCGACGACGAGGTCGGGGACGACGATCCGTCGATGGGTGCCAGCGCGAGCACGTCGCCCGACAACGAGGTCGGGGACGACGATGGCGACGACGATGCGTCGATCGGCGCCAGCCCCAGCGCGTCGCCCGACGATGACGAGGAGGAGGACGACAACTCCGGGTCCGGCGGCGACGAGGACAGCGATGGCGACGATGACTCCGGCCCAGGTGACGGAGATGACGACGGGCACGACGACTGAGACGCGCCGATGGCGTCCGGGATGTGGCCCGCTGCATGGCACGATGAGGGCGTGGATGACCGCGCCCTCATCGATGCGGTGCTGGCCGGTGATCGGCAGGCATTCGGCCATCTCGTCGAGCGGGAGACCCGGTCGGTCTATCGGGCGAGCCTTCGCATCCTCGGCCGGTCCCACGACGCCGAAGACGTCACCCAGGAGAGCTTCGTGGCCGCCTACCGGGCGATTCGGACCTACCGTGGGGAGGGCTCACTCCGCGCCTGGCTGCTGCGCATCGCCACCCGCCAGTCGTTCCGTCGCCTCTCACAGCGGCGAGGCACGGTCGACCTCGAGGCGATCCCGGCGCCGCGCCTCGCCGATGCCTCGAACGAGCCGACGCGGGTGGTGATCGACCTCGAATCGCGGCGCGCCGTGCAGGACGCGGTCGCCGCGCTTCCGGACCCCTACCGGGAGGTCGTGGCGCTGCGCTTCTTCGCCGACCTGTCGTTGGCGGAGGTGGCCGACGCGACCGGACGGCCGGTCAACACGGTGAAGACCCACCTGCGCCGGGGGTTGGAGCGCCTCAGGCCGGCACTCGGTGACCGCGGGGTGGATCGATGAATCCCTACGATCCGACCGAGCTGGACCGCGCCGACCCGGAGCTCGACGGCATCGCGCGCCGATTGGAGGAGCACGCGGCTGGCACGCGCGAGGACCTGCCCATCGACCTCGTGTCCCGGGTGTGGGAGGCGGTTGAAGCCGAGCCGGTGCCGCCATCGCGGTGGACCCAGCTGTCGGGCTGGGGCCGGCCCGCGCGCGCACTGGCAGCCGCGGCCGTCGTGGTGGCCGTGCTGGCCGGAGCGCTGGCTGCCGGCGGGCTCCTCAACAGTCTGCGACCCGATGTCGGCGGTCCGCCGACGCCCGCCGTGCTCCCGAGCCCGTCGGCCGAGCCGACCGTTGTGCCGAGCCCAGAGGCGACTCCCTCGACGACGCCGTCACCTACACCATCGCCCACGGCCACGCCGACCCTCGCCCCGACGGTCGCGCCGACCACGCCGCAGCCCACCGCCTCGGACGACGACGAGCTGGAGACGCCGGAGCCGAGCGAGTCAGGCGACGACAACTCGGGTCCGGGCGGCGACGGCGATGACTAGGGGGAGCCGAACATCGCCGGGTAGATGGCCGTTCCGGACGGCAGCTCGGCATCCTCGAGGCCGGGGCGTGGGCGGGCCTGGAAGGCGTCGCCGGCATCGTCATATGGGCCGGTGATGCCCATGTCGAGCGCGGGAACGAACCCGAACCGGCCATAGAACGCCGGCGATCCAAGGACGACCGTCATCGGCTCGTCCCGGGCGTCGGCGATGGCGAGCGCCTCTTCCATGAGCGAGGCACCGATGCCCCGCCCCTGGTGCGGCGGGAGCACCGCGAGCGGGGCGAGCGCCAGCACGTCGACCTTCGCGCGCCCCTCCTCTTCGGGCCGGAGGGCGATCCGGCTCAGCAGGACGTGGCCGAGGACGCTGCCGTCGGCAGTGACCGCAACCTGCGACAGCTCCGGGACGAAGTCCGGCCCGCTGCGGATGGCGTCGACGAGCTCTGCCTCGGCCGGTCCAGAGAATGCGGCGCGGTGGAGCTCGTGGATGTGGTCGAGATCGACGGGCAGCTCGGGACGGATCGACCACGCCGGCGCCGAGACCTCGTGCGGAGAGATGCTCATGACCATGCCTCCCCCTCAGCATGCGGCGCGCCAGTCATGCGCCCGCCAGGGGATCTCCGACGAGCTCCCAGGTGTCGGCGAACACCCCGTCGGCCCCCAGACCGCCGAAGAGGAGGATCCGGTCCCGTGCCTCGTCGACGATCAGCTCGGCGCCCGATCGCCCCGGCGGGCCAACGCCCTGCACGGCGAGCGGCGAGGCGTCCGCGTCGCCATCGTGCAGCAGCCAGCCGTCGTCGAGCCGACCACCATCGATGCCCTGGCCGCCCAGGATCAGCGTCGCGCCGTCGAGGCGCGCTCGGGCGTACAGGTTCCGGGCCGGGGGAACGACGCCGGTGCCGCGCTGCCAGCCGCCGTCGGCCAGCAGCCACCGATCGTCCAGCGCGGTCACGCCCGTCGTCTGTCCGCCGAACAGGGCCAGGTGTCCATCGTCGGTCCACCAGCAACCGTGCAGGCATCGGTTCACCGGGAGGTCTCCGGCTGGTGTCTCATCGGTCCAGGAGCCGCCGGCGAAGTCGTACGCCTTCGTATCGGCGAACCGGGTGCCATCCGACGTGAAGCCGTGGCTGATCCAGAGCCTGCCGTCCGGCCCAATGGCGGCGCAGCTGCCGTAGCGGGCGACCGGCACGTCACCGCCGGAGGGCAGCTGGCGCCAGGCGGTCGTGCCGGGATCGAAGGCCCACAGGTCGTCGAAGAACGTCGGGCCCGACTGCCCGGCGAAGATCACCACCCCGATACCGTCCATCCAGACCGCCTCGTGGCCGAACCGTGCCGCCGGCCCTCCGTCCACCTCGACCGGCGTCCACGCGTCCGTCGCGAGGTCGTACGCCCACAGGTCACCCATCACCGTCGCGCCGTCGCGACCGCCGAACAGATACGCGATCGTCCCGTCCGCGCTCACCGTCCAGGTGTGGTCCTCACGGCCCGCCGGACCGTCGACCTCGAGCTCGGCCCAGGCCGGGGCGAGCGGCGCGGACGGTTCCAGGCTCGGTTGCGGTGAAGTCGAGGACGCCGTGGACGGGTGCCGGCTCGGCTCCTGCGTGGCCATCGGGGGCGACTCGCCGGCGGTCGGGGTGATGCTCGGAGCGGCGCACCCGGCAAGCATCACGGCCGCGATGGCCAGGATTCGCCGCGAGCCCCGAACGTGCGCGCGCATGGATGGAGCGTACACGCGTCGCTCCACCCAGGACACTTGTCGGGGACGTGGCTCGGACGGCTGCCGCATCTGCGGGGGGATCCGATCGGCATCAGCCGACGTCAGGGGTACATGGCACCACCCGAGCTGATTACCCTCATCGTCGCCGTCGTCGCGTGGATCGTGCTGCTCGGCAGCTTCACCCCGGACGCGTGACGGTCATCGTCGAGCGAACACCTCGAGCAGATCAACCGGGACACGCGTCGGCCGACCGTCGGAGGCACGGACCCAGATCCACTGCGTAATGACCTCCGTGGTCATCACGCCGTCGGTCTCGCGGTGGATCTCGGTACGGCGCAGCCCGCGGACGCCGCCGATCTCCTGTGGCAGGGTGGTGACGAGGACGACGTCGCCGTACTCGACCGGTCGGTGGTAGGTGACGTGGTGCTCCCGGACGACCCAGGCACCTCTGCGCTCGAGCGCCCAGGTTCGTCCGTAGCCGAGTGCTTCGACGTGATCGATCGCCACCTGCTCGACCCAGTTCAGGTACACGGAGTTGTTTACGTGGCCGAGCACGTCGAGCTCGTACTGGCGGACCGCGTAGCGGACGGTGAAGCGCCAGGGATCCACGGTCGGCGCGGTCTGGGTCATCGCCGATCAGCATAGCGACCGACCGGGCGGACGACGTACCTGTCACAGGACCGATGCGCGGGACGGCGACAGGCCGTTGCTCCGATGGCCTGCGGTCCCGCAGCTCCGACGATGGCGTGGCTCATCCCACCGACCACTCAAGGAGTCGCCCACACCATGGACGCCGCCGTCACCCTTCGCCTCGATGTCGCGCCGGCCGACCTCGACGACTTCGCCGCCACGCTCCGCGGCACCCTCGTTCTTCCCACCGACGCCACCTACCTGGCAATGGCCGGCGTCTGGAACACCGCCTTCCAGGGCCGCCCGGCCGCGATCGTCCGCGTCGCCGACGCGCAGGACGTGGCCGCCTCCATCGCCTACGCCTGCCGCAACGACCTCGAGATCGCGGTCCGATCCGGGGGCCACAGCCTGGCCGGCCACTCGACCGGCGACGGGGTGCTGGTCATCGACACCCGCGAGCTGCGAGGCCTCCATGTCGACCTCGATGCTGGCACCGCCTGGGTCGGCGCCGGGCTCACCGCCGGCGAGGTGACCGACGCGCTCTCGGAGCACGGCATGGCCATCCCGTTCGGCGATACGGGCTCGGTCGGTGTCGCGGGCATCACCCTGGGGGGCGGCATCGGCTACTTGGCCCGCAAGTACGGCCTCACCGTCGACTCGCTGCTGGCCGCCGAGCTCGTCACCGCCGATGGGGCGGTCCGCATGGTCTCGGCCACGAAGCATCCCGACCTGTTCTGGGCGATTCGCGGGGGAGGCGGCAACTTCGGCGTCGCAACACGGTTCCAGTACCGCCTCTCGCCGGTCGGCGAGGTGCTGGGCGGTGCGCTCTTCCTGCCGGCCACGCGCGATGTCGTTCGCAGCCTGGTGCCGATCGCGTCGAGCGCTCCGGAGGAGCTCACCGTGATCGCGGAGCTCATGGCGGCACCGCCGGTTCCGTTCATCCCCGCGGAGCACCACGGCAAGCCGACCCTCGTCGTCCTGTTCGTGTACGCGGGGGAACCGGAGGAGGGCCATGCGGCCATCGCCCCGTTCCGGGCGGTCGCGACCCCATACGGCGAGGCCGTGATGCCGATGCCGTACCCGGACATCTAC